>CAYOYI010000006.1:0-16575 GCA_964408105.1 uncultured Chitinophagaceae bacterium
AATCTTGGCGTAGATATTGGTTACTACTCAAGAGTCAAGGAATCAGCTGATCCATGCCCTGCAATTGATACAAGCCCCACAGCAAATAATCTTACTTCAAGCGGAACGGGTCCAAACAATACCTGCCCAACCCTTAGCATTTCAGTTACAATTGGCGGCAATTCTTCTGTATGTGCAGGCTCTTCCACCATGCTTACCGCCAACGTATTAAATTCTACTGGCACTGTTTCCTATTCATGGAATAGCGGTGCAACCAGCCAGTCAATCAACGTAAGCCCGAACAGTACAACGTCCTACTCGGTTACAGTGACCGATCAGAACGGAAGTGCAACGGCTTCAAAAACCGTAACAGTTACCCCGGTGCCAACGGCTTCGTTCACAGTCAGCGTTACCGGATCTAATGCCACGGTAAGTAATACCTCAACAGGAGGGGCAACTTCATATTCCTGGACTTTTGGAGACGGCACAGCGACTGTCACGGGCCAAAACCCTGCAGCACATACTTATACAACCAATGGAAGTTATACGGTTACTTTGATTGCTACGAACAGTTGTGGTTCAGATACAACAACCCAAACGGCCAATATCAATGTTGGAACTTTCATTCAGTCAATAGAAAACAATCTGGATTTGAAAGTTTACCCCAACCCGAGCACGGGAATTTTTACACTTTCGCTCAATAATGTCGTCAGTGATTTGACAGTGATCCGCATTTTTGACCTTAATGGCAAGCTTATCTTTCAGGATACAGAGAAAAGCATAGGACTGAGGAATAAGCAAGTTGATCTTAGTTCGCTGGCTAAAGGAGTATACACTATTCACGTGAAGAACGAAGAGGGCAGCAGCATTCAACGACTTACTCTTTACTAAGCCTGATGTTAAAAGTTTAGAAAGCAATTAGTTTTTTTATAAATTGCGGCCTCAATTAAAAAACCTAAACAATAAAAACAGATCATGAAAAGGATTTTTTCAATCATCGCTGCCTGTGCGTTTCTATACGGATCGGTTTCAGCGCAATGTACCCCTGATACATCTTTAACTGCGTCAGGGCTCTACCCGGTATCTGATTCGCTGGCTTGTGTTGAGCGAACCGTTGCATATTCACAAGATGTGCAAGTGGTTCTTCCGGCATCATTCGGAGGCTTCATTACGCTAACGGATTTTACCGTTGATACAATTATGGGATTACCAAGTGGAATAACATACTCCTGTAACCCTTCTACATGTGTATTCCCCGGGGGCACTGTATCTTGTATGCATTTAGGGGGAACTACCACTGCTGCCGCAGGTACCTATCCGCTAACCATTATTGCCACAGCGAATACTTCGCTAGGTTCTTTTGGTCCTATGGATCTTGATTCGCTTTTAGGTCTGATTCCCGGGGGAACGATACCTCCTGTTAATTACGAGCTAAAGGTTATTAATCAAGGTGAGCCATGCGTTCCGCAGTTTGGTGTGACAATCAGCGGTGATTTAGATATTTGTCCGGGAGAGTCAACTACCTTAACCGCTGATGTTGCAAATGGCAGCGGGAATGAAACCTATTTGTGGTCTCCGGGCAATGAAACGACACAATCCATTACGGTCAATTCAACCGGCACCTACTCTGTTACCGTTACGGACCAGGCAAACACAGTTACAGCTTCGGTCACGGTTGATCCTGGTCAGGCACCTGCGGCCGGCTTTAATGTTACAAGTTCGAGCTTGACAGCATTTTTTACCAACACTTCTGTTGATGCAACAAGCTACGAATGGGATTTCGGTGATGGTGATACAAGTACTACGGCAAGTCCTAATCACGTTTACGATACGGCCGGTACCTATACGGTTGCTCTTATTGCAACAAACGGCTGTGGATCAGATACTACTACTAAGTCTTTAACTGTTCAGTTAGGACCTTGCACGGCGGGGCTCCCAACAGGAACTCCGGGAGTATTCCCGGACCCGGATGCAATTCCTTGTATTGAAAGAGGGGTGGCTTATGATTATACCATGCAAACAGAAAACTATGACACGTTTTCATTGAATGTTCTTGGTTTCCCGCTTGAAGCGGTGGTCAACTTCACCCGTATTGACAGCATTACCAACTTCCCGTGCGGCATCACGGCTGAATGGGATAAGGCTCAATATGGCCCGGGAGAGACCGGATGTATTAAGGTATCCGGCACTTCAAGGGAAGTTGTTGGACAATATCCGGTAAAGATTTACATGACTTTCAGCCTTTCTGCTTTTGGCCAGACTATTGAGCAAGGTGGAGAAGTCACTTCACTAATTTCTCAATTAGAAAGTTTAACCGGACAATCATTAGGGTTGGATATGGTATATATATCAAGGGTTATTAACCCAAATAGCTCATGTCCGAACAGAGATACAAATGCGGATGAGGTATCAAGTGGTACCGTTTGTCCGCCATTCTCAGTTGAGATTAAAGGGAATCCAACAATTTGCTCCGGACAATCGACAACATTGACCGCAACACCGAAATATGAAACCGGTACAGTTACATATGCATGGTCTCCGGGTAATCAAACAACTGCGGCAATAATTGTTTCGTCACCCGGAACGTATTCTGTGGTTGTTACTGATCAAAACGGTACCGCAACTTCCTCCGTCACTGTTGGAACAGGAACAAGCCCAACTGCCAGCTTCACCACTACGAAAAGCGGCCCAGTAGTTACTGTTACTAATTCTTCATCTACCGGAGGAGGTACTACCTATTCATGGAACTATGGAGATAATACTCCGGCTGTTTCCGGGCAAAATCCACCCGCACACACTTACGCAGCCAACGGGTCTTATAATATTATTCTTACGGTAACGAACAATTGCGGCACTGCAAAGGATACGCAAACCGTAACCATTACTGGTGTATTCGTGACTTCTATTGAATACGATCTGTCATTTGATGTCTTTCCGAATCCAAGTAATGGAACAGCTTCAATTCGGTTAACAGCGGAAAATTCAGACACCCATTATGAGTTGAGAATTTTCGATCTGAGCGGAAAGAATATTTATTCCGAAAGATTGCTGGCTGCTGGCGGTAAGGTCGAAAAACAGCTTGACCTCAGCGGTTTAGCAAAAGGTGTTTACACCCTAAGGATTGATTCTGAAAAAGGTTTTGGAGTTAAGAAGCTGATTCTTAACTAAAGATTTAGTCTTAAGAAAGTAAAAAATTCTGCCCCCGCATAAAGTGGGGCAGAATTTCTTTTTTAAATAAAGCCTTCAGCCGTGAAAAAACTCTTCATCTGCCTGTGCTTGCTTGTCTTGACAGTTTACTCAGTAAGCGCTCAGTGCACTCCGGATTTTTCAATAACCCAGGTTGGGTTTTATCCGGGAGATTCTTTGCTCCCGTGTGTCGAGCAAACATACTATTATGATGAGGTACTTCAGTTTAAGAATTTCTCACAAATTGATGGAAGCATTGTGGGAATTCCCGGGTTCACTATAACCATTGATTCTGTGCTTATTAATTCAATCAGTAATCTTCCGGCAGGATTGACCTACACCTGCCATAATCCAGGGTGTGTTTACACCACGGGCGAAAACGGCTGTGTCCGTGTTAGGGGGACTACCAATTCTCCCCCCGGAGTTTACAATCTTGGTTTCAGTGCCACCCTGGTTGTACATATCGGCACGGGAGCTCCATTTCCCTTTACAGCGGATTCTCAATTTTTAGCAACAAACGGACTGGGATACAGTTTGACAGTAATAGCTCCGGGTAGTCCATGCCCGAATACTGCTTTTCCAGGGGCATTATATGTGAACGCCACAATTAATGCGGCTAATTATTGCACAGGTGATACGCTTCCGTTTCATACGCTGGTGAGTGGTGGAGCCGGTTCATATACTTATACATGGAATCCGGGAACCAACCTCTCGAACCCCAATATCGCTGATCCGGTGTTATATCCGACAAACCCCGGAACATATACGATAGTCGTTTCTGACGGGAACGGTACTACCGCCTCGGACGAAGTGGTAGTTTCTTACGGGCAGGCACCCACAATTACCCTGACCACAGATACTACGATTTGTGCCGGGGAAACTGTGCAGTTAAGTGCATCTGGCGGCAATTCCTACTCATGGTCTCCGGCAACTGGTCTTAGCGCAACAAACATTGCGAATCCGGTCGCATCACCTACGGCTACAACTACATATGTTGTTAGTGTGAGTAATGGCAGCTGTAGCAAAACAAAATCGGTTTCTGTGACTATAGATACGACCACGCCATCTGCCTCGTTCAATGTTATTCCTAATGGTTTTAATGTTCTGTTTAACAATACCTCAACCCCAGTTGATGGCAATTTCCTCTGGGATTTTGGTGACGGACAGACTTCCAACCAAAGAAGCCCCAATCATCAATATCCCCAGCTTTCCGTTTACCAGGTTACATTAATAGCATCCGGAAACTGCGGTGATGCAGACACACTGGTTTACATTTTAGATCTCTCAGTCGGGATTGACGCTCCTTCACTGAGCAACCTTGTCAGCGTATTTCCCAATCCCGGATTCGGAGCTTTCAAAGTTCTTGTTTCAAACCAACTGACTCTGGATAAATCAAGATATTCAATTCTGAATACACAAGGAATGGAGGTAAACTCAGGTTTGTTGAATTTCAGCGCTGAGGCGGGTGTTTTGGATTTGAAGGAAATTGCAAGTGGAGTTTACTTTCTGAAATTGACCGGAGAAAATTTTGTGGTCGTTAAAAAACTGATCATTCAATAATCGGATGAAAACTCTCCCGGTTTTCTTTTTACTGCTGGCTGGAATTCTATTCACTAATTTGCTTAATGCACAATGTCCAGGGTGCCAGGTAAACTTATTTGCCTGTGATTCAGCCACGGCTGACGGTCAGGTATGCGCAGATACAATCCCGGATGCGGCAGTTGGAACTGCCTATGATACGGAAGTTACTTTTAGATTTCCCAGAAGATTGACACTTCAGCAGGGTGATCCCATTCCACTTTTGAATATTCCATTTCCGGCACTACCCGGTTTCCCAACGGTGATCGTGATGGATGTGTTACGTGTCAAGTTGGACAGTATAGGGGGGCTGCCACAAGGTTTACAATGGGAATGCGATTCATCAGCAAATGGTTGTCTTTATATTCCGGGTCCCGGACAGCAAAGTGGTTGCGTTAAGATTTGCGGCAATCTCGGTTGTAATGTTGCTCCGGGAAATGTCTCACTCACCTTTTATTTCAGCTACGTTTACGATGGACAAGATTTTATTGATGCCGTGGGTGGCGCGGTGAATCCAATCCCCATCCCGCTGGAATTGCCTGTTCCGACTTTATATACCGTTGGTTTGAAAGTGAGTTCAAACGGTCCTTCCGGGTTAGCAATAACTACAAATAAGCCCACAACAATAGGCTATGGTGAAAGTATTACCCTGTCAGCGACCGCAGGTTATTCAGTTTATCAATGGTCAACCGGACATACGAGCGACTCCCTTACGATCAGGCCAACTCAGTCTGGATTTTATTCAGTAACTGCAACAGATGCCCACGGTTGTACAAAACAGCAAACCATCGGTATCACCGTTATTGGTACTTCAGGAATTAATGAACTTTCTTTCGGTGAAATATCAGTTATTCCCAATCCGAACAATGGAGAATTCGCTGTTGAATGGCAAAAAGGAGGAAGTGAGTTAAATCTTTCAGTTCATGATTTGTTTGGAAAAGTAATTCTCAACGAGACGCTGAATCCGTCAGTTACCTCCGTCCAAAAAATAAACTTGCGTTTCTTAGGTTCCGGAATTTATTTTATTCAACTGAATGATGACAAACGACTATCGGTAAAGAAGGTAGTTGTTAACTGAACGCCAAACCAGCTTTGTATTCCATGCTCAGGGCACTTTGCTCGATCTGCATTTTAGGGTGCGCTATTTTTTTTCCATTCTCATTACAGGCCGGAGGTGGATGTTCCGTATGTACAATTGATACTGTCGCATGTTCCGGTCAGTTCGGAGCAGTTTGTCCCGATACGTTGCCTCCTGGAAATGTGGGTATCTCATTCGATGAGAACCTTACTTTTTTCATGCCCGCTAAGGTGACGGTTGATCAAATCGTGTTGCCACAACCCATCACGATCCCGATAGTAAATATTACCGTTGACACTATCGAGCTTGGTGATTTTATAGTGATCGGGCTTTTTGATGTCACGCTTGACGAAGTGCAATTACTTCAGGGTTTAAGCTGGACATGTGATGGTGGCTTGCAAGGGCCTTGTGTGTACTATCCTGATACAGCTGACTTAGCCAGCCAATATGGATGCCTGAATATTTGTGGATCCCCTTGCAGTTTTTCCGGTACAAGTCCGGTACAATTGAATTTTACGCTGCATTTGAATCTGACACAGATCAATTTATCGCAAGCACCTTTCCCTTTCAATCTTATTCCGGTCAATTTGATCCCGGATACCGTTACAATTCCTTTTCAGTTGCGCTCGACATTTGTGATGGACAATGGCTTGAACGAGGCGGAAATTTCCAAAACGCCTGACACAAAATTTTTGTGCCAGGGAAATTCTATTATGGCTGCGGCCCCCGGATTTACAACCTATAATTGGTCTTCAGGACAAAACACAGATTCCATATTCATTTCTGCCGCAGGAAAATATTCCCTGACCGTTATGGATGCAAACGGCTGCACTCAAAACACTTCAGTGGAAATATTTGACCTTAAAGCTGAAGCGGGAAGTGATACCGCAATTTGTGCGAACCAGATCACGCGACTTCAAGGTTCAGGAGGCGATTTCTTCCAATGGCAACCTGCCCTTCACGTAAGCGACAACAATGTAAGCGATCCGGTAATTTATGGATTGGCGAGCACCACCCAGTATATTCTGACGGTAGGAAATGGAGTCTGTTCAAGCGCGGATACCATTTCAATTATCATTGACAATATAGGTTGCGCTGGCGCTTGTGATGGAGAATGTCAGGTTAGCAAGTTGGGATGTGCTGCTGTTTTTCCATCGATTTGTCAAACTATACTACCGCTTGCAGTTACGGGAGATGACTATAGTGAGAGTTTCAGTTTCTTCTTTCCAGATACCGTTGGCTCAAATGAACTTCTTGCAAACGCGAATGTTCCCAACATTCAGATTCCGGGTTTTGGCGACTTGCAGGATCTTTTAAATTTCCTTCCAAACATCCCAATCCCGGTTAAAGAATATCAGTTAAGCGTTTCACGTTTGCCGCAAGGATTCACCTGGGAGTGCGACCAAATCGGAAACAACAACAGATATTATCCGGGGCTGTATCCATCAGTAACCGAATTCGGTTGTATCAAACTTTGCGCTGAAGATGTATGTGATCAGGCAGGGGAGTATGAAGTTGTGGTGACCGCGAATGTACTTTTCAATTTGCCATTGCCGTTCCAGATTCCAATTCCCGGTTTTAATGGTTTCCGCACTTCAGTTCAATTGAAAGTGAATCTACCCGTCAGATCAGTTGACGGGGATTTCATTATCAGCGGGAACACAATCATAAGTCTGGGCGAAAGCACTACGCTAAGTGTTCCTTCGGGGTTTGCTTCATACCAATGGTCAACGGGGGAAACTGCGACTTCCATCACCGTAAGTGGCTTTGAAACCTATTCTGTCACAGCAGTTGACCATAGCGGCTGCCAGCAGGTTGCTGAAGTGACCATAAGCCCAATAACCAGAATGGCGGATTTACCAGGTTTTACCAACTCGGTTAAAGTTTATCCAAATCCCAATAACGGGGGTTTCGAGGTATCCATTGAACAACGACAAGGAGGCCATATTACCCTGGAGCTATTTACTATTATCGGTCAGCGCGTTTCAATAATTTCTTTTGAAGGAAAGTTGGGAATGAATATTCTTCCGCTTAATTTTCGGGGGCTTTCGGACGGAGCATATTTGCTGAAAGTGACTTCGTCAGATGGCGTGGTGAATAAAAAAATTGTTGTGGAATAGAGAATCAAAAATAGAGTTACATGAATTGAAGGCTGTCGTTTTGCGATGGCCTTTTTCTATGCTCCGATCTTTAAAAAAACATTTCTATGATACATCCGGATACAGAACTTAAATACATTAACAACGAAGTTGGCTATGGTATAGTAGCTAAATCTCTTATCCCGAAAGGAACAATAACATGGGTGCTTGATAAACTCGATCGCGAATTCACACCCATGCAGATTGCATCGCTCGAGGATTATTACAAAGAGATTCTAGGCAAGTACACTTTCAGAAACAACAAGGGAAACTTTGTCCTCTGCTGGGATAATGCCCGCTACGTGAATCACAGCTTTGCTTCTAACTGCCTTACTACAGCTTACGATTTTGAAGTGGCTATACGAGATATCCAGCCCGGAGAACAAATTACGGACGATTACGGATATTTGAACATCACGGAGCCTTTCGTTGCGCTTCGTGAAAAAACGAAAAGGACAGTGGTTTATCCTGACGATCTTCCGCGGTATTACAAAACCTGGGATCGAAAACTTATCTCAGCTTTCAGGTACATGCCTAAAGTGAATCAGCCTTTGAAAATGCTTATCAGCAACGATCTGTGGAATAAAGTGAATGATATTGCAGCGGGACGAACTCAAATGGATTCCATTTTAAATTGCTATTACTGCGAAAAGTCGGTTCAAAGTGTTCAGCCGGTGCAGGTTTAATTAAGATCCCATCCTATATCTTTCCTGCAAAACATCCCTTCAAACGATATTTTACTTATGGTGTTGTAGGAACTCTTCAACGCTTGTTTATGATCTTTTCCAAAAGAAGAAACCGCCAGCACCCTACCTCCATTGGTCAATAATTTTCCATTGTTACGTTTTGTACCGGCATGAAATATCATACAGTCTTTGATACATTCTGCTCCCTGAATTGGCTTTCCTTTCTCATAATTGCCGGGGTAGCCGCCTGATGCAACAACCACGGTTGTGCATGACTGCGAATCAATTACAAGATTGAAGCTTTTGAGTCGTTCATTGCCGACTGCTTCAAACAATTCTATAAGGTCGCTTTTGATTCTGGGGATCACGACTTCCGTTTCGGGGTCGCCCATTCGGCAGTTATATTCAATTACATAAGGCTCACCACCCACATTTATCAATCCGAAATAAAGAAAGCCCTTGTATTTGATTCCATCTTTCTTTAGTCCATCCATTGTGGGCTGCACGATTTTTTGTTCAACTTTTTTCATTAAGGCATCATTAACAAACGGAACCGGTGAAACCGCGCCCATGCCTCCGGTGTTAAGCCCGGTATCGCCTTCCCCAACCCGCTTATAATCTTTTGCCTCAGGAAGAATTTTATAAGTATTTCCGTCTGTAATCACAAACACAGAAAATTCAATACCTTTTAAGAATTCCTCGATCACAACAGTTTTACTTGCATCCCCAAACATTCCGGAAATCATTTCATCGAGACAAGTTTTGGCTTCGTCTTTTGTCGGGCAAATAATCACACCCTTTCCTGCTGCAAGCCCATCAGCTTTTAAGACTATCGGAGGCCGCATGGAATCAATGAAAGCCTTTCCTTCATTAATGTTTGACGAGCTGATTTCGGAGTAAGCGGCTGTTGGAATCGCGTGCCGCATCATGAATTTTTTTGAAAAAGCCTTGCTCCCTTCCAGCATTGCCCCGGCTTTTACTGGCCCAATTACAGGAATGTTTTTCAAGTCTTCATTGGCAAGGAAATAGTCGGCAACACCTTTCACCAGCGGGTCTTCGGGCCCAACTACCACCATGTCAATTTCATTTTGCAGCACAAATTTTTCAATCCCGGGGAAATCATCAGCAGCCATTGGCACATTCTCCCCGCACATCATCGTACCGCCATTGCCGGGCGCGATAAAAAGCTTTTTGCACTTTTTGCTTTGAGCGAGCTTCCACGCAAAAGCATGTTCTCTTCCCCCTGAACCAAGTAGCAGAATATTCATTAAAGCAGTTTTTTCAAAAGTAAAAATTTTACGCCTCCCATAAATGCTCCGAAACTCCTATACTCCAATTAGTCTTATTTTTGCCCATCAAAATATTCTAACTTATAACTGCCTTTGCAGTTCTTGCCATGCTTGATTTTATCAATAAGGCTGTTTCAAAAATCTTCGGAAGCAAATCCCAAAAAGACATCAAGGAAATAACCCCTTTGCTTGAAAAAGCGAAAGAAGAGTATGCGAAGTTATCTTCCTTGTCCAACGATGAATTAAGAGGTAAATCGGATGCCTTCAGAAGGAGGATTAAGGATTTTCTATCCGAAATTGATACTGAAATCGAGAGCCTTCGCAAAAAGGTAGATGATAATCCCGACCTTGATCCTGATGATAAGGAAGTGATCTATAAGGAAGTTGATGAGAAAGGAAAGGAACGGGACAAAGAGCTTGAAAAAGTCTTACTTGAAATTTTACCCGAGGCATTTGCGGTAGTGAAGGAAACTGCGAGCCGTTTTCTGAAAAATAAAACGCTTGAAGCAACCGCCACCAACCTTGATCGTGACCTTTCGGTAAAGTTTCCAAACATCCAGATTTCCGGAGATAAAGTCATTTATAATAACCAGTGGATGGCTGCCGGGAACATGATCACCTGGGATATGGTACACTATGATGTGCAACTGGTTGGCGGCATCGTGCTGCATCAGGGGAAGATCGCTGAAATGGCAACAGGTGAAGGAAAAACCCTTGTAGCCACATTGCCCGCATATCTTAATGCTTTGTCAGGTCTCGGGGTACACATCGTTACCGTGAATGATTACCTGGCCAGGCGCGACTCAGAATGGATGGGACCGATTTTTCAGTTTCTGGGCGTTACGGTTGATTGTATTGATAAATATCCGCCCCACTCAGAGGAGCGTAGAAAGGCATATAATTCTGACATTGCTTACGGAACGAATAACGAATTCGGCTTTGATTACCTGCGCGATAACATGTCGCGCGCACCAGAAGAACTGGTGCAACGTAAGCTTCATTTTGCAATGGTGGATGAAGTGGACTCCGTGCTTGTGGATGACGCGCGAACACCGCTTATTATTTCCGGTCCTGTTCCGAAAGGCGACCAGCAGGAGTTCTACAACTTAAAGCCCAGAATACAAAAGCTGGTTGATGCCCAGAAAAAATCCGTGAACATGTTTCTCACGGATGCAAAAAAACAAATTGCGGAGGGAAAAGATGATGAAAATACAGGCGGTCTTGCTTTGCTGCGTGCACATCGTGCGCTTCCAAAGAACAAGGCGATTATCAAGTACTTAAGCGAGACCGGGGTAAAGGCGGTTCTGCAAAAAGTCGAGAACTATTATTTGCAGGACCAGTCGAAGAACATGCCTAAAGTTGACGAAGAATTATATTTTGTTATCGAAGAAAAAAATAACAGCGTTGAACTCACTGATAAAGGAATCGAACTGATCACCGAGGCCGGTGAAGATTCTCACTTCTTTATTATGCCCGATGTGGGTTCCGAGATAGCAGAAATTGAGAGAAAGGACGTTCCTGCCGATGAGAAACTGAAGCTGAAAGATCAGCTTATGCAGGATTTTGCGATTAAATCAGAGCGTATTCACAGCGTCCAGCAGTTACTCAAAGCCTACGCGCTTTTTGAGAAAGATGTGGAGTATGTTGTGATGGATGGCAAAGTAAAGATCGTAGATGAAAATACGGGACGTATCCTTGAAGGCAGAAGATATTCCGATGGATTGCATCAGGCTATCGAGGCAAAGGAAAATGTGAAAGTGGAAGCTGCTACGCAAACTTTTGCCACCGTTACGCTTCAGAATTATTTCCGCATGTACCACAAGCTTGCCGGCATGACCGGTACTGCCGAAACCGAAGCAGGGGAGTTCTGGGAAATTTATAAGCTGGATGTTGTTGTGATCCCTACAAACAGGCCCATTGTAAGGGATGACATGGAAGATCTCGTTTATCGTACAGTGAGGGAAAAATACAATGCGATAATTGAAAGAATTCTGGAAGAACGTGAAAAGGGCAGGCCAATATTAGTGGGCACCACATCGGTGGAGGTTTCAGAATTGCTAAGCCGCATGTTGAACATGAAAGGCGTAAAGCACAATGTGCTCAACGCAAAACAGCATCAGCGTGAAGCGGATATTGTCGCAGAAGCGGGAAAGGCCGGAACGGTTACAATTGCGACTAATATGGCGGGCCGCGGTACGGACATTAAGCTTGGTCCTGGGGTAAAGGAGGCGGGAGGTCTTGCAATCATCGGAACCGAGCGTCACGAGTCAAGGCGTGTTGACCGGCAGTTGAGAGGCCGCTCAGGCCGTCAGGGCGATCCGGGTTCTTCACAGTTTTTCGTTTCGCTCGAGGATAATCTCATGCGCTTGTTCATTCCTGAACGTGTTGCGAAGCTCATGGACAGAATGGGCTATCAGGAGGGGGAAGTGATTCAGCATCGAATGGTCACTAATTCCATCGAGCGGGCTCAAAAGAAAGTTGAAGAAAACAACTTTGGCATTCGAAAAAGACTTCTTGAATATGATGATGTGATGAATGCTCAGAGGGAAGTGATCTATACCAAGAGGAGACATGCTTTATTTGGAGAAAGGCTGTCTGTTGATTTAAACAACTCTTTCTTTACGCTTTGCGAAGAGGTGATAGCGCAATTCCAGCAGGCCCGTGATTATGAAGGATTTAAGCTGGATGTTATCCGTCATTTTTCTGTTGATACTGCAATCACAGAGCAGGAATTCGTCAGTCGAAAAGTAGAGGAGTTATCTCATAAGCTATATGAAGAAGTTAAGGCTGCTTACAAACGCAAATCAGAGCAGATCATCACCAAAGCGCTCCCGGTTTTAAAAGATGTATTCAAATCAAGAGGCGAAACGGTAGAAAATATCGTGATCCCATTTACCGATGGTGTTCGCGGCATTCATGCTCTTGCCAATCTTAAAAAAGCAATTGATAACAACGGCAGGGAAATAATTAATTCCTTCGAGAAATCAGTTTCGCTCGGCATCATTGATGATGCCTGGAAGGAACATCTAAGGCAAATGGACGAACTGAAGCAGTCAGTGCAATCAGCAGTGTATGAGCAAAAAGATCCGTTGTTGATTTACAAGTTGGAAGCCTTTGATCTTTTCAAGCAATTGATCGGTGAGATAAATAAAGACATTACCTCCTTCGTTTTCAAAGGAAACATCCCTGTGCGAAGTGCAGATGAAGTTCGTGAAGCGCGAGCCCCTCAGCGCTCTGAAACTTCCCGGTTGAAAGAAGGCAGGGAAGATGCTTCAGGGCTGCTAAGCCCCAATGGGAATAGTCAGCCACGGCAACCGCAGCAAGAAAAAAAACTGGAGCCGGTCAGAGTGGAGAAGAAAGTAGGCCGCAACGAACCCTGCCCTTGTGGCAGCGGAAAAAAATACAAGCATTGTCATGGCAAGAGCGAAGCGTGATTTGCGTCATTGCGAGGGAGTGTCAAGCATAAAGCTAAGCCCACGACCGAAGCAATCCGCTGATTCCAGAATAATATTAATGAAGGGATTGCTTCTCCGCCAGTGGCAGATCGCAATGGCGGGTGTGTTTTTAATGTTTTCCGTAACAGCATTTTCTCAGCCAGATAACATCAATATCATTCGCGATGCAAGGGTAGATGAATTGGTTGACCGCTACAAAGAGGTTCATTCCAAAAGCGCAAGCATTCAGGGTTACCGCATTCAGGTCTTAGCGGGAACTAACCGGAATAAAATTTATGATGCCAAATCACAATTTTATACTTACTTCTCAGGCATTAAACAGTACGTGGTTTACCAGGCGCCAAATTTCAAGCTCCGTGTGGGTAATTACAGAACACGTTTGGAAGCCTACAAGGATTTACAGAAAATATTAACCCGCTTCAACGGAGCTTTCATCATCAGGGATGAAATAAAACTTTCGGAGCTCTGATGTCTCTTAAAAAAAAGATCAAAGAGCGGGCGGCAAAATATCACAAGGATGTCGTCAGCTACAGGCGGGAACTGCATGCGAATCCCGAGCTGTCATTTCAGGAAGTAAAAACTGCACAATTCATTGCTTCCAAACTCAAACAATTCAAAATCCCTTTTAAAAGCGGAATCGCGAAGACAGGCATAGTTGCGCTTTTGGAAGGGAAAAATCCCAAAAAGAAAACTATTGCCCTGCGTGCCGACATGGATGCGTTGCCAATTCATGAAAAGAATAAAGTCAGCTATTGTTCCAAAAATGAAGGCGTGATGCACGCCTGCGGGCATGACGTCCACATGGCGAGCCTGCTTGGAACGGCAAGAATTTTATCGGAATTGAGAGACGAATTTGAAGGAACTGTAAAATTCATTTTCCAGCCTTCGGAAGAAAAAGCTCCGGGTGGCGCATCGGTGATGATAAAAGAAGGAGCCTTGAAAAATCCAAAACCAGATTTCATTCTCGGACAGCACGTGACGCCTGAATTGGAAGTGGGCAAGATCGGATTCCGTTCCGGGAAATTTATGGCATCTTCCGATGAGTTGTATGTCACCATCAAAGGAAAAGGTGGCCATGCCGCTCAACCGCATAAGCTCATTGATCCGGTGCTCATCGCTTCCCAGTTGATCGTTAGCCTTCAGCAGATCGTGAGCCGGCAGGCAAGTCCGCTGATGCCATCGGTGCTATCATTCGGGAAGGTAATTGCCAATGGAGCAACGAACATCATTCCCGATGAGGTGAAACTTGAAGGCACCTTCAGAACATTTGATGAAAAGTGGAGGAAAGAAGCTAAAGCGAAAATGAAACACCTTGCAGAAAATCTGGTGTCATCCATGGGCGGAACCTGTGAATTTAAAATCGTAGAGAGTTATCCGTTCCTGAAAAATGACAAGAAGGTAACTGAATCAATTGCAGAATTGGCTGTGGAATATGTCGGTGAAAAGAACGTGGTAGAAATGGATATGCGCATGGGTTCGGAAGATTTTGCCTTTTATTCTCAGCAGATACCTGCCTGCTTCTACCGGCTCGGAACCGGCAATTCAAAAAAAGGGATAAATACGCCCGTTCATACCTCGACTTTTGATATTGATGAGAGCGCGTTGGAAATTGGGATGGGGTTGATGGCGTTCAGCGCAGTTTCCTGACACATATTCTTGAAAATTAGATTGCTCATTATCTTTGCACACTACTTTAAAGTGAGCCCCTCTAACATCCATCCCATTTTCGGTCAATTGCTTTCCCGGGAGGAAAAAGAAAAGCAATTGAATCAACGGGCAAAAGTGATTTGGTTCACCGGTCTATCGGGCTCAGGAAAAAGTACTATCGCACATCATTTGGAAAGGAAGCTGCATGATAAGGGATACGTTACCATGGTTCTGGATGGCGATAATGTAAGGGCTGGAATCAATTATAATTTAGGCTTCTCTGATGAAGACCGGAGGGAGAACATTCGCAGGATTGCAGAAGTGTCGAAATTATTTTTGAATTGCGGAGTAATTACTATTAATTGCTTTGTCAGCCCGATGAAGGAATTACGCAAGATGGCCAAAGAGATAATTGGTAAGGAAGATTTTATTGAGGTTTATGTAAATGCGCCATTAGAAGTTTGCGAAGACCGGGATGTAAAAGGGCTGTATAAAAAAGCCCGTAAAGGAGAGATAAAGGATTTCACCGGCATTCAGACTCCTTTTGAAGCCCCTGAAAAGCCAGACGCAGAAGTGAAAACGGATGAACTTGATATTGAGCAATCTGTAAATAAAGTATTGGATTTTATTTTGCCGAAAATAAAGTACGCAGGTTAGGAATGGTCAATTATCACTTGAATCATCTTAAAGAACTCGAAGCGGAATCTATCTTCGTCATTCGCGAGGTAGCGGCAACATTTCAAAAGCCTGTGCTGCTTTTTTCGGGTGGAAAGGATTCAATCGTGCTGACGCATTTGGCGAAAAGAGCCTTTTATCCCGCGAGCATTCCGTTCCCATTAATGCACATTGACACGGGGCACAATTTCCAGGAAACGCTTGATTATCGTGACGATCTTGTTAAAAAGCTGGGGGTGAAACTTATCATTGCTTCCGTTCAGAAATCAATTGATACAGGAAGAGTGCGCGAGGAGACAGGTTTTGAAGCAAGCCGTATTCGTCTTCAAACAACAACCTTGCTTGATGCCATCGAAGAACACAAGTTTGATGCAGCGCTTGGCGGAGCAAGGCGTGATGAGGAGAAAGCTCGGGCAAAGGAAAGATTTTTTTCACATCGGGATGAATTCGGTCAATGGGATCCTAAGAACCAGCGGCCGGAACTATGGAATCTTTTTAATGGAAGAAAACACGTTGGTGAGCATTTCAGGGTGTTCCCATTAAGCAACTGGACAGAACTTGACATCTGGCAGTATATCAGCATGGAGAATATTGAGATGCCATCTCTTTATTTTTCTCACAAAAGAAATTGCTTTGTGCGCAATGGGATTATTCTCGGCAAAACGGATTTCATAAAACTGAAACCGGAAGAAAAGGAAGAAGAGATGGTAGTTCGTTTCCGGACGATTGGTGATGCCACCAGCACCGGAGCAACGCTTTCAACGGCAAGCACAATTGAAGATATTATTGCAGAAGTGGCCGCATCAAGAGTGACCGAGCGTGGTGGCAGAGCTGATGATAAACGTTCTGAAACATCTATGGAGG
>CAYOYI010000006.1:16585-23309 GCA_964408105.1 uncultured Chitinophagaceae bacterium
AAAGAAGGAGGGATATTTCTAATGGTTCGTTCACACAACAACATAAGCCACGATAGTGACCACTACCTGAAAATGGAGTTGCTGCGCTTTACTACAGCAGGAAGTGTGGATGATGGGAAGAGCACATTGATTGGAAGACTGCTTTACGACAGTAAATCCATTTTTGAAGACCAGTATGAATCCATCAAAAAGATCAGCGAGCAGCGTGGTGAAGAATATGTAAACCTTGCTTTGCTGACTGATGGGTTGCGTGCAGAGCGTGAGCAGGGAATTACGATTGATGTAGCATACCGCTACTTTCATACGCCTCATCGGAAATTCATCATAGCAGATACTCCTGGTCATATTCAGTACACGCGCAACATGGTCACAGGCGCATCCACTGCCAATCTCGCTTTGATTCTTGTTGATGCCCGTAACGGGATGGTGGAGCAAACCTGCCGCCACATGTTTATCGCGTCATTACTGAAGATACCACACATCTGTGTTTGCGTCAATAAAATGGATCTGGTGGATTACAAGGAAGAAGTGTATGATGAGATTCGTCAGCAAATTGAAGGATTCTCAGCCAAGCTTGATGTTGTGGACGTTTCTTTCATTCCGATCAGCGCTTTGAGAGGTGACAATGTAGTGACACGTTCAAAGGTCATGAATTGGTATGAAGGCCCTACACTGATGTACTTGCTCGAAACCATTCTCATTGCCAGCGACCATAATCATATTGACTGCCGTTTCCCGGTGCAGTACGTCATTCGTCCGCAAAGCACGGAGCATCATGACTATCGCGGATATGCTGGACGGATCATTGGTGGAGTTTATAAAGTTGGCGATAAAGTAATGGCGCTGCCTTCAGGATTGACAAGTGCCATTCAGGCAATTGATACTTACACCGGAAGTATTCAGGAAGCGTTCGCTCCGATGTCGGTCACCATCAGGCTTGCTGACGACATTGACATCAGCCGGGGCGACATGATCGTGCGGGAAAACAATGTCCCCCTGATCGGTCAGGATATGGACGTGATGGTGTGCTGGCTGAATGAAAAGCCATTGCAGCTTAGAGGAAAGTATGCTATCAAACACACTACCAAAGAAGCCCGCTGCATTATCAAAGACATCAAGTATAAGCTCAACATCAATACGCTGCACCGCAACGAACAGGATTTGAATCTTGGATTGAATGACATTGGCAGGATTTCGATCCGCACCACCTCTCCGCTGTTCTATGACTCCTACCGCAGAAATCGAAATACGGGTAGTTTGATTTTGGTTGATGAAGGAACGAATGAAACGGTAGGTGCGGCAATGATCATTTGACCAATCTCATTAGTTACTTCTCGTCAAATCTCCGCCAGCAGCATTGCATTGAGCTTTGAAATCATCGCAGTCGCCTCTTGATCCCGATCCAGATTCACAGCACTCATCAAACACCGGTGGATAGTAGGAATAATAACACTCCCAGCACTTCTTGCACGAAGATGATGTGATAAGTAAAAGGGTGGATAGGCTAAAGATTATTGTCTTTGTTCGCATACATTAAAGCCCATTAATTGAGCCAAGTTACCAAAATCTATATGGATATCTTGTTGCTTGTCAACAGATAAAAACCGTATTTTTATTGCGGATTAAAAAAGATTCTTCCATGAGAAAATTATTGGAGCATTTCCTGTGTGTTTTTGTTGTCCTCCCTTTGGTTTTTACGTCAGTAAAAGCACAAACTTATACAGACGGCCCTATTGAGTTGCAGGTAAAGGTTCGAGAGATAAACACCCAGGTTGGCGCTACTGACGCCAGTATATTTGGAGTGGGTTTTTCTCCTGATGAAATGACCTATCATGTGTGGGCGAGAGATAACGCGAATATTGACGGCCCGGATTGGACAGGTGGCCAATGCCTTCAGCAAAACTTTGATCCGCCAGGCGTATCAACTGATTTCAACGCAACAATTTTCAGTTTCACTTATCCGAATCCCACAGTTCCGCAGTTTTTTGACATAAGGATGGATAACTACGAGGATGATGCCGACAGTGATTTCCTTTGCGGAGGTTCCCGTTGTGCTTTTAATAATTCTACATGTTGCGGAGCAGTGGTATTTGGTGTTTGTATTGGCGTGACTACCGGTGATGACAACCGCTGCAACGCTGATCCCTACAGGACGCAAATGGATTATAGACTGGGCCCTCCGTGTCAATGGTTTAATCATGGTTATGTGACCGGCAGTTGTTCAGGCTATCTGCCAAGAATTGAATCTTACTGGCGCTATACCCGCGGAACATCGTGCAGCAATACAATTGACCTTGGCACACTGCCAGGCGGAGGGTTCCTTACCCATTTCAACAGCAACGAGTGCTATACCAATAATTTCTCCGCCAGTGCAGGAAAAGATGTGTTCTATCAATTCACGACAACCTCGGTAACCGGTGTCGTTATTTCTCTCTGCGGTGCAGGCACCGCTTTCAATACGGTGCTCTATTTGCTTGATAATTCCTGCAACCAGATTTCTATGAATGACAATTCATGCGGAAACGTTTCTGAGATCACTACCAACCTTTGTACTCCCGGTACTTACAAGCTTGTAGTTGATGGAGGTGCTGCTTCAGCGCAAGGAATTTTTACGCTCACAATTACCGATGATCCGTCAGCGCTGATGACGGTGAATGTTACGGCCACGGATGTTTCATGCAATGGTGGAAACAACGGTTCAGTATTGGCAACCGTGAACAGCGGCTCAGCCCCATTTACTTATGTGTGGAATCCTAATCTTGGAAATACCGCTGTGTTAAATGGCCTTGGAGTAGGTACATACTCAGTTACAGTTACGGACGCAACAGGATGTACCGCAACGGGTTCAGCTACCGTTTCGCAACCGACTGCACTTTCATTCACAACGACCGTAACTCCGCCTGTTTGTAATGGCGGGACCAACGGAACGATCATCGTCACGGCTTCAGGAGCCACTCCTAATTATCAATACTCAAGCGATGGCGGGAATATTTTCCAGAACAACAATATTCTTACCGGGCTTGGTGCCGGAACATACACCGTGGTGGTGAAAGATGCCAATAACTGCCTTGCACAAAATGCCGTAACCATTACCGCGCCTGCTGCTATTCAACCAAATCTCACCGTGACGAATATAAGTTGTAATGGTGCGAACGATGGTTCGGTGACATCGAACCCTGCTAACGGAAGTGCGCCTTATGAATATTCATTGGATAGCGGACCTTTTTTAACCACCAATACGTTCACTGGATTGTCAACGGGTTTTCACTTGCTCACGGTGCGCGATGCAAGTTCATGCACTGCATCCGCGGGATTTAACATTTTTGAACCTGCGGTATTGACAAGCCTCGTGCAATCCATCACTAATGTCAGTTGCAATGGCGGAGCGGATGGGGCATTTACAATAACGGGAGTCGGGGGTACATTGCCATATTCTTACTCGATTGACGGAACAAATTTCCAGGCATCAGGAACATTCACCGGGCTTACAGCCGGAATTTATAATGTATATGTGAAAGACAGCAGCAATTGTCAGACTGTGAACAGCGCAACCGTGACTGAACCTGCGCCTTTAGTTCCATCAGTGTTATTTCAGATCAACATCTCTTGTGCAGGCCGGACGGATGGAACAGTTGTTCTTACCGCCTCAGGCGGAACGGGTCCTTACTTCTTTTCGAAAAACGGTATCAATTACGTACAAAGCGGATTCTTCGACAGGCTTCCCGGTGGGAATTACACTTACTATGTGAGGGATAATAATAACTGCGGAGATTCGATCAACTTCACCATTTTCGAACCGGACACTTTAGAAATGAGCGTGGTGAGTACCACAGACGCCACTTGTCTGGGAATTTCTAACGGCAGCATCACTTTGTCCGGTTCGGGCGGTACACCACCTTATCGCTATTCATTCAGCGGGGGAGCTTTTCAGGCAAGCCCGACATTTAACGGACTGACAGCAGGAGCTTTCCAATTCACCATTCGTGATGACAAATTCTGCGAAACCACGGACACATTTACTATCGGGTTCACCACAACCGTAACAATGCAGGTTCTCAACCAAATGAATGTGGCCTGCAATGGCGACAGTTCGGGAAGTGTGACTGTTGTGGCATCGAATGGAACGGCACCTTATGAATATTCTATTAACGGCAGTACTTTCCAGAGTTCGGGCACCTTCAATAATCTTCCGGTCGGAAATTATACTGTCACCGGACGGGATGCAATCGGATGTTTGGCTTTGCAACAAATAAATATCACGCAAGCCGCACCGCTTATGGTCACATTGATCCAAACGACTCCGGCAAGTTGTTTCAATTCGCAGGATGGCTCGGTGGATGTAAATGTTTCAGGGGGGACTTCCCCCTATAATTTCCTTTGGTCAAACGGCAGCCAAACTCAAAACCTTGTGAATGTCGGGGGAGGGACTTACACACTCACAGTTACGGACGGAAATAGCTGTACTACAACTTTCACGGCACAGGTTGGCCAATCACCGGTAATGTTCATTGGTCTTGAAAGCATCAAAAATGTGTCTTGTAACGGAGCAAATGACGGAAGCGTCAATGTAGCGGTGACAGGAGGCACTCCCGGATACATTTACAATTGGAGCAATTTTACTAATAATGAAGATCTGGTGAATGTTGGCCCCGGTACTTACGCTATAACAGCCACTGACGCGAATAACTGCAGCCTGGCAGATACGTTTGTGATCACTTCTCCATTAACACTTACGGCATCATTGGTAAACACAACCAATGTTGTTTGTGCTAACGGGAATACCGGAAGTATTACAGTATCAGCCGTTGGAGGAGTTGCTCCGCTAAAATATTCCTTGAACGGATTTGTTTTCCAGAATGACAGCACGTTTACCGGACTAAGCGCGGGGAATTATGCAGTGGTCGTGCGCGATGCAAATGGTTGTGATGCTGCTGTGAGCGCATCAATTTCGGAAGGAGGTGATATTTTCCTGTCTTATGGAAATGACGTGGAAATTATTAAAGGGATGTCAATACAACTCAAGCCTATTTTGATTCCCGCGAATGTTGCCGTTGATTCGGTTGTGTGGAGCCCGGCAGATGGATTGAGTTGCTCTAATTGTATAGACCCGGAAGCAAGCCCGACTGAGACTACAGTTTATACAGTAACGCTGATCGATAGCAACGGGTGTGTGGCGAGCGCAGTGGTGCGGGTTGTGGTCAGTGAAGAATACCAGATTTTCATTCCGAATATTTTCACGCCTAATAATGACGGTGTCAATGATCGCTTCGCTTTTCATGCTTACGGTACAAGTAATATTGAAGTGAGAGTTTTTAATCGGTGGGGAGCTGAAGTTTACTACAATCCTAACCAACAACCTAACACTGAAATTGAAGGTTGGGATGGTAATTACAATGGCAAAGAAGCTCAGCAGGGTGCTTATTTGTACCTGATTAAAGTTCTCTTTACGAATGCTGAGGAAAGAACCAAGACAGGAACTATCGCGGTGATGCGGTAGCGATTAGAATTCCCGATTTGATTTAATCTCCTCTAAGATCAGTTTAGCACAGGCTTCAGCCATTTTTGCGTATGCTTTAGCGACAGAAGCGTATGCTTTATCCGCTTTTACCTGTGCTGCAGCCATTAATGCGCATGCTAAAATGGTTTTAGCATGTGCATGAATGATTTTTACCTGTGCTTCAGCCGCTGAAGCGCAGGCTACAGTGATTTTTACTTGTGCTAAAATGACTGAAGCACAGGTAAAAACGATTGATGCACAGGTATCAAGGATGTTTTCGCATCTGAAACCTAAAAATTCACACCAAGATTTACTGTGATGGTTGGTTTAATGAAGTGAATTACTTCCTCATCGGTTTTAATCCCATTAGTATAGTATTCAATCGAGTTTCGTTTGTAACCCAAACCGGAAACGGCCTCAAATACAAACCTTCCGGCTACAATCTGATAGCCACCGATGAGGTTCACATTGAAATAAACGAACTTCAGCATATCATCCTGGAATGATCGGTCATGAGCTGTTAGCGTGTTGTAGGATGCATGGGGGCCAATGAAAAGTCCTTTAGGCGCTTTGTTGGACTTGATGGGAAAGTATTTATATCCACCCTGAACGCGCCAGCCGAAAACGTCCTCGAAATTATATCCCTGGTTATTGATCGAATCCCAGATTCCCTGCGTAAGGTAATTCTGGAAATTAAAGGAAGCCCCTGCGAAAATGGACTGCCGTGGGCCGATCGCTACTTCATATATCACCCGTAGCTCGGCAGCGTAAGGTATCTGCCCCATTACCAGGGCTAAGGGCGCAATTTTTATTACATGTATCCTCCTGTCCTTTGATTTCCTTTGCTCTTTCCGATACTCCTTTTCAGCTTCCCGCATTTTTTCCTTGGGAAAATTTATCGGCTCATCATAATCCTGTGCAACACAAATGCTTCCAAGAAACATTAGGATCGCAACAATAAAACAACTCTTTAGCCCGAATATTTTTCTCACAGCCCGGAAAGTTAGGGCTATTGGGGTTCATTTGAAAATCACATGTTTACGGCAAATGATTTCACCACGAAAATCAGAATCTGAAATTTTCCGGTAATTGAAAAACTATTTTGTGGCCATCAATGTTTAACTTTCTACAAACACGGATTATTAAACCCAAAAAATTGCCGCTATGAATACAATTAAATTCTTATCAATCGTGTTGCTGGTAGGCCTATCAGCAATGGTGAATGCT
>CAYOYI010000007.1:0-23035 GCA_964408105.1 uncultured Chitinophagaceae bacterium
CAAATTTTACTTATCTGCAATTCATTTTTCCCCGCGTTATCCACCGTTTCGTCAGCAGTGTGAGAAAATTTTTTCATTCCCTTTCCGTCCTTATTGTCCCAATCGTCATTCATCAGCCCATATCATCCTATGGTTTTTCAAAGCATGCATTTGCATTTGAGTGTTTGCCGCGCAAAAGGGCAGCCAGCCCCGAAACCTCGGGGGAGCCGTTCTTTTGCGCTTGATTTTTTCTTCATCTCCCTTTTAGGGGAGACAGAAAGCGAAGCGCTTCAGAGGGGTTTTTGCATCAAGGCAAGAAAGAACAACCACCAACCTTCGGATTATATTACAGATTACGTAAAAAGGTAACAAGCGAGTGTAACAGGTCCGTGCCTCCATCACAACTCCCCGTGCATCCTTCCCAACCCCATCACCATCCCTCTCAACTCCCCGTCCATCCATCTCAATCGCATCACCATCCATCGCATCCACCCGTACCATTGCCACAATTACATCCGCACCTGCCACAATTACCTGTCCATCCGTTTCAATTCAATGAACGCCCTTCTCAAACCAATCACCATGTATCTCAAATCCACGTACATCTAAAACAATCAAATCAACAGGCAAAGCAACTCACCGTGCGCGCTTCACAATAAACCGTCCGCGTTTTTCAATTAACCGTTTTTAAATAAAAATGACATATGTAACACAATAAAATAATTACTCATTAAACAAAATAAACCGCAAAGCCGTCCCGTTCCTATGGCGAATAATCACAAATTGTTTAACACTAAAAACATTAAGCCATGAACGACTATCAGGAAAACATCTTCAGCATGTGCCTCCGTGTAGAAGCTCGTTTAGATAACAACTTAACTATCGTAAACACCCTTGCCGCGCTCGCTACCGCACGCACCGCTTTCAAGACCCGCATCGCCAACATCCGCGCCACCGACCTCATCGCCACCACCCCCACCACCGGTGTCACGCAAGACAAAACCGCCATCCGCCAGACAGTCGTCACTGCCTGCATTCAGCAGTCATCCGCCCTGTGCGCCTTCGCCACCAACAATGGCAACAACACGCTCTATGATGAAGTGTATAAATCCGAATCCGACATCGGCCGCCTTCGTGACGACCAGTTGCCCATCTACGCAACCCTCATCGCCCAGCGCCAAACCGACAATCTTGCCGGCCTCGCTGACTATGGCGTCACCGCGGCCTCCATCACCGCTTTCGAAAATCTCATCGCCCTCTACACTGCCGCATCTCCCACACCGCGTTCCGCCATCAACACCCGCAAAACCGCAAAGGCAAATGTGAAAGATCAGATAAAAGACATATCCGATTTTCTTAAAAAAGTGATGGACAAGCTCGTCCTCACCTTCAATACCGCTGAGCCTGATTTTGTTCAGCAATACTTCAACGATCGCAACATCCTTGATGAAGGCTCCGGCTCCGGTGAAGGCCCGTCCGTGCCGCCCACTTCCATTGTCCTTCATGGAAAAGTTACAGACAGTGTCACTGGTTCGCCAATACCAAATGCTCAGGTAAATGTCCTCCTCCCGCAGGAGCCTGGCCCCATCACCACCTTCACCAACCCCACTGGTGACTACTTCCTCCAGTTCGATGATCTTGTTATTGGCCAGCAGGCCGACTTCACCGTCAGTGCTGTCATGTCCGGCTACAGCAACGGTAACTCCGTCATCCATGTCACCGTTGGCAACGCCTACACCGTCAACTTCGCTCTTGTTCCGGTGTGATGATTATTGACTGCTGGTAGTGTATCAGTTTTAAAAATCGTCATTTCGAGGAGGATTGACGGGCAGCTTTCCCGATTGACGAAACTACACTGCATGACGGTTTATCCGCTCCACTTCCAGAACTTAAAAACTTATCTTAGCAAAAACTTTCCTAAGCATGAAATTCTTCATTGACACCGCCAACCTCAACGAGATAAAGGAAGCCAAGTCATTTGGTATTCTGGATGGCGTCACCACTAATCCATCCCTCATGGCAAAAGAAGGCATTGCCGGAGACGAAGCTGTTGCTAAGCACTACAAAGAAATATGCAACATCGTGAAAGGCGATGTCAGCGCTGAAGTTATCTCCACCGATTTTGAAGGCATGATCGCTGAAGGCGAAAAGCTTGCCGCCCTCGATAAACATATCGTTGTCAAGATCCCGATGATCAAAGAAGGCGTGAAAGCCATCAAGTATCTCACTGACAAAGGCATCAAGGTCAACTGTACTTTAGTATTTTCAGCCGGGCAGGCCATTCTTGCCGCAAGAGCAGGCGCCACTTATGTTTCCCCCTTCATCGGCCGCATTGACGATATCAACTGGGATGGCGTTGACCTCATCGCACAGATCGTTCACATTTACCGCCTGCATAATTACAAGACGGAGGTACTCGCTGCGTCTATCCGCAATCCGTTGCATATTGTAAAGTGCGCGGAAGCAGGTGCTGATATAGTCACCTGTCCTTTAGCTTCAATTGACGGGCTTTTCAAGCATCCGCTCACCGACATCGGCTTAAAAAAATTCCTTGAAGACTATAAGAAAGTTGAGAAGGGAAACTTGGCTACTGCTTCAAAGTAATAGTATTTAGCTTAAAAAGGCGGGTCACAGTGAGCGGAGTCGAACTGTGCGGGTGTGCCTGCGCTTAATCCTTCGACTCCGCTCAGGATGACAACGCGCATAGATTCATCGGTTAGTGAATAAACAAAATCCAGATCAACACCAGCTCAGGCACTAAATAGATCATCGTAAACCGGACAACGTATCCAAAGAAAGATGGCATTTGAATTCCTGCTTGCTCCGCGATAGATTTCACCATAAAGTTTGGCGCATTACCAATGTATGTGCATGCGCCAAAGAAAACCGAAGCAATAGAAACAGCGACAAGCCCTGAAATCGTTTCCGGTGACGATGCATATTTCAATACATCAGCCTTGCTCATGATGTCAAGCCCTGCATCGCCCATTCCTGCGGAAAGAAAATTTACATAGGTGGGCGCGTTATCGAGAATGCTTGACAAGATACCGGCCGACCAGTAAAGCGTGTTATCCGTTACCTGGTCCTGATGGCTTCGTGCAAATTCACCGATAAGCTGCAATGCCGGGATCATCGTGGCGAAAATACCAATGAAGAGAAACGCCACTTCTTTTATCGGCACAAAGTTGAATTCATTCTCCCGCAGACATTCCTTGTCGGCAAAACGATAAGCACACCACGCTGCCGTGATCATGATCAATTCACGCAAAAAAGAAATCTTCGCTTCATGGTATGGAATAAAAGGAACCCATTCCACTAAGTTCGGGTCGAGGAACACTGCCGCAATGATTATCGAAAGCCAAACGAAGCTGACTTTTCCCTTTATCTCTATGCTGTGTGTTTTAGAATCAGAAACTTCCGTTTCCGTTTGGTTCTTTCTGTCAAGAATATAAAAAGTGAGCAGCAAAATTCCACAGGCGGTCAGCCAGATCGGCCAGTTGTGCAGCAAGGTCAGAAAGAAAGGAACTCCCTTGATGAATCCCAGGAAAAGTGGCGGATCTCCGATAGGTGTCAGGCTTCCGCCAACATTGCTCACAATGAAAATGAAAAACACAATGTGGTAGGGTTTGATCCTTTCTTTATTGATCCGGATAAACGGCCTGATGAGCAGCATTGATGCACCGGTGGTTCCGATCAGATTGGCGATCACAGCCCCGAAGGCAAGCAGCAATGTATTCACTAAAGGTGTTCCCTGCCGGTTCACCTTTATCAGAATCCCGCCAGAAACAACAAAGAGTGCGCTGAGCAGCGAGATGAACGAAAAATACTCGGCCATCGAATGTGCAGGATGATGATAATCTTGAAGGAAGAAAATGTAATAAGAGAAAGTGATTGCGCCAAGCAGGACAGCTGCCAGCGGGTAGCTTCTATGCCAGAACCTTGGGTAAAACAGCGGGCCTGTCGCTATCATGATAATGAGTATCAGGAAAGGCGTGACAGACCAGATTGACGGCAGCGAAGCGCTCACATGAAGTTTGAGGTGATCTTCAATTCACGTTGCAGGCAGAGGTGACCGGAAAGGGCAGAAGGTCTTAACCTTTTTTACCTTTCATCGTGTCAACCATCACGGGCGCTGCAACAAAGATTGAAGAGTAAGTTCCTACCAGAATTCCGATGAACAGTGCGAACGAAAATCCTCTGATCACTTCACCACCAAAAACCATCAAAATAACAACTACAAGCAATGTTGTAAACGATGTCATTACAGTACGGCTCAGCGTACTGTTGATCGCCATATTAGTGATGGTCTTAAGGTCTTTTGTAGGGTGAAGGTTCAGGTATTCACGGATACGGTCAAACACCACCACGGTATCATTCACCGAATAACCGATCACCGTCAGCAAGGCTGCAATGAACGTCTGATCAATTTCGGTGCTGAAGGGCAGCAGGCCTCCGAATATTGAAAACATGCCAAGCAGGAAAACAGCATCGTGTACGGTGGAAGTAATGGCTCCCAGCCCAAACTGCCACCTTCTGAAACGGAACAGAATGTAAAGGAAGATAGCGATGATAGCTATAATGGCAGCCGTGAAGGCACCTTGCTTAATGTCATCGGCAATGGTCGGGCCTACCTTCACAGAGCTTAGCTTGTAATCTTTGAAAAACTGTTCCTGGCTGGGTTCTGTTTGATAGAATGATTTCAGCCCTTCAAACAAACTTGCTTCCACAAGGCTATCGGCCTTTTCGTCATCGCTGTCAATCATAAAAGCAGTTGTTATCCTCACCTGGTTGCTGCTGCCGTACGTCTTCACCGCAGGGTATGCACCGAACACTTTATTTAATCCTGTTGCGATGTCCACGGTGCTCACCGGTTTGTCAAAGCGCACCACGTAAGACCGGCCACCCTGAAAATCCACACCCTGCTCAAATCCTCTCAGCCCGAAGGATACAACCGAAACTACAACCATTAGCACAGACACCACGTAAGAAATCTTCCTTTTTCCAACGAAGTCAAAATTTGAATTCTTAAAAAGCCCCTCGCTGACTTTCGTGTAAAAGCGGATTGACCTTTCACGGCTCAGGAGTGAGTCAACGATCATCCGGGTTCCTAATACTGCTGTGATGAGTGAAGAAAAAATCCCGATCACCAAAACGGTGGCAAACCCCTTCACCGGACCAAGTCCAAAAAAGAGCAGGATAAATCCTGTAATAAGTGTCGTAAGGTTTCCGTCAATGATGGCTGAATAGGAGGCTGCGTAGCCGTCCGTGATGGCCAACCGCACTCCCTTTCCTTTAGCCAATTCTTCACGGATACGCTCATTGATGATCACGTTTGCATCAACCGCCATACCGAGCGTGAGCACGATACCTGCCATACCCGGCAGCGTAAGCGAAGCGCCAAACGAAGCCAGCACACCCATGATAAAGAACAGGTTTAGCAGCAGCGCAACATCGGCAATGATACCGCTGGTTGAATAATAAAAGATCATAAACAGCAGCACGGCAATGATCCCGATAAGCAGCGACATCAAACCGGCATTGATAGATTCTTTACCGAGGGAAGGTCCAACTATTTCTTCTTCGATGATCTTGGCAGGTGCCGGCAGCTTGCCGGATTTAATAATGCTGGCCAGATCTTTTGCCTCACTGATGGTGAAATTGCCGGTGATTTGCGACCTTCCGCCCGAAATCTCAGACTGTACAACCGGTGCGCTATACACCACATCATCCATTACAATTGCAATGCTGCGTTGTAAATTTTCCTTTGTAAGTCTTCTCCATGTGCGTGAGCCTTCGGTGTTCATCACCATATCAATATCCGGCTTACCATTGTTGTCAAAATTCTGGCGGGCATCAATGATTACGTCTCCTTCGAGCGGAGCTGACTCCTCGTTAGGTTGTGTCTTGATTGCATACAATTCATACAGATTGTTGCTCACCGCGCGCGGGCTCCAGAGAAACTTTATGTTTTGCGGGAACAGCGCCCTTACTTCTTCATAGTTCAGATATTCAATAACCTTAGCTTTGTCCTGCGCATAGGCATATCCGACAACGGGCCCCGGACGCAGCGCAACCTGCCCATTTTCATCCTGGAAGGTGGCAGGCTTCAGCGGAGAATTGCTGCCGAATAAGGGGAACATTTTCGACTCATCAGCCTCATCAGCGGTAGTGTCGGAAGGCAAAAGATCAAGCGGATTGGAAGTGTCGGCAGATAAGGCGGTGTTTGTATCAGAGGTGTCGGTTACTTCAGTTGTTCCGAGCAGATTTGATAATGTGGTATCTGTCGCAGCGGTGGCATCGGCCAAACTATCTTCTTTGGCGGTAGTATCCGTTAGCCCGAGTATTTCACGAACAACATCATTTGACCGCACGAGAAAATCAATGACCTCGCCATTTTCCCATACTTCCCAAAACTCAAGCTTAGCAGTTGACTGCAGCAGTTTTCTTGCACGTTCCGCATCACTTACTCCGGGCAATTCTATAATGATACGTCCCGAAGTTTCCTGCAATGAAATATTGGGCTGGGAAACGCCAAACTCATCAATCCTCGAGCGCATGATGCTGTATGTCCTGCTGACGGCAGCATTCGCTTCTTCCTTAATAACCTGCTTTACTTCTTCATTGGTGGAGTTAAAACTTATCTTTTCCTGGTTCTCGGGAGTGGCAAAAATTGCGGCTAATTGCGCACCCGGATCAATCTTCTGGAATTCTTCTGCAAAAAGGTCAACGAAATTCGCCTGAGCATCTTTCTGTCTTTCCTTAGCAGCTTCAATGGCTTTAACAAAAGTCGGATCCTTGCTGTAGTTAGCCATTGCCTTGACAAGCTGCTCCACCGAAACCTGAAGCACCACGCTCATACCTCCCTGCAAATCAAGGCCGAGACTAAGCTGGCGCGATTTTACTTCCTGATAGGTGTAATCGTCAACAAGGATGTCAAGAATAACTTCATTCGAAACCGAATCTAAGTAACGGCTCTTTTCCCTGGCTACCAAACGATTAACAGAATCAATAAAGATGGCCCTTTCGGCTTCGGTTCCCGAGAAACTCTCGATCGGGTTGATGCCACCTGTGTACACTTTTTCCTTTGCATAGTCCGCAGCTTTATTTTCAACCCTGGTAGCGAAAAAAGTGAACATCAGCTGGTAAATACAAACCAGCACCAGCGCTATAATGAAAAACCGGATCAGTCCTTTCCCTTGCATCGAGCAATTAGTTTAGATTTTAAAAAAGTTGGGCAAATATAGTGAATTATTCAGGGGGATTTGAGAGAAGTGGAAACACTCATTTTTAAAGCCGTACAGTAAGGAAAACACCCTTTATTCCACCACAAACCACGGGTTAAGGAGGTTCTCCTTGTTATATTGAAGTGGTTGTCCGTTTTCAGCCTGCACAACCTTCCTTCCGGCTTCGGTAGCCACTATCTGGGCGGCAGCAGTATCCCATTCCATAGTGGGGCCAAAACGGGGATAAACATCAGCGGAGCCTTCGGCTACAAGACAAAACTTGATCGAGCTGCCGGAAGACACAAAATCAACTGTTTTTCCTTCCTCTTGCAATTTCTCAACAAACTGCTTTACTTCATCTGACAGGTGTGAGCGGCTGGCAACAACTTTCAGCGAGGTCTTTTTAGAGTAGTGGTCGTGTTTTTCAGTAAGTTTTTGCGTGGCTCCGGCCGGGGTAGTTTTGAAGCTGCCTTTGCCCTTTATTGCATAATAGCTGACTCTGGTAACCGGGATGTACACCACTCCAACAACAGGCTTTCCCTTATGAATCAGGGCGATATTGACGGTGAATTCTCCATTCTTCTTTATGAATTCCTTCGTGCCATCTAACGGGTCAACCATCCAGAGGTAATCCCATTTCTTTCTAACCTCGAAAGGTGTTTGCTTGCTTTCTTCCGATATGATTGGAATATCGGGAGTTAAAGTTTTCAGCTCTTGGGTAATAATATCATTTGACTTCTTGTCGGCAATCGTGATAGGGGAATGGTCTGACTTTTTTTCAACGTCAAAATCCTGCCGGTAAATTTCAAGGATCGCATCACCTGCTTTTTTAGCAAGCTCAACGAGCTTCTCTATTTCAATTTCATCCATTCTTCATCCTGTTTATACAAGCTGCCAGGCTTTCCTGCCAGTGAGGAATCTCTAACCCGAAGGTTTGTTTTATCTTCTTCTTGTTCATGACCGTGTATGCAGCGCGCTTTGCGGGAGTGGGATATTCAGATGTTTCGAGCGGTTTCAAACGGCAGGTCAGTCCGCTCAGGTTTTTGATTGCCTCGGCAAAATCATACCAGCTGCATACGCCTTCATTGCTAAAATGAAAAATGCCTTGAGCCTCCGGTGATGGTAATTTTTCAATAATGGCCAGGATCGCAACGGCAAGGTCATGCGCGTAAGTGGGCGTCCCGATCTGATCATAAATGATCCCAACCTCTTTCCTCTCTGAACACAATCGCTGGACGGTTTTCACAAAGTTGTTCCCAAAAGGAGAATAGAGCCACGATGTCCGGATGATGATGCATCCCGGATATTCCTTCACGCACGCTTCTTCACCTCTCCATTTTGACTTTCCATAAATATTAAGCGGGGAAGGCAGATCATCTTCAACATAGGGCTTGCTTTTTCTTCCATCAAAAACAAAATCAGTGGAGATATGGATGAGCTTCACATTATGTTTTGCGGAAGCACGCGCGAGATTTTGTGATGCTTCAGCGTTCAGCTTGAAAGCAGCTTCCATATCACTTTCAGCCTTATCTACCGCAGTGTAGGCAGCACAATTAACACAAACATCAAAACTGTTTCCCTGAAAAAAATCTTCAACCGCTCTGGCATTGGTGATATCAAGTTCACTAACATCTGTGAACGTAAAATGATGTTGAGCATGCTTTCGAGACAGGATACTTAACTCAGTACCGAGTTGTCCATTAGCTCCGGTGACGAGGATGTTTGCCACCTTCAAGTTTTGAATTCAAAATTACGAATGGCATTTTTTAGCAACGGAAGCGTGCTGTCCTTTTCAGACAAGATCAGTTTCTCCTTTGTCAGCTGCCAGTCAATTTTCAAATCAGGATCATCGAAGCGAATTCCGCCATCATGCTCGCGCGAGTAAAAGTTATCGCACTTATAGAAAAATTCTGCAGTTTCGCTGAGCACAACAAAGCCATGTGCAAACCCACGGGGGATGAACATTTGCTTTCGGTTTTCTTCACTAAGAATTTCACCGATCCACTTGCCATAGGTGGGGCTTCCTTTGCGCAGGTCAACCGCGACATCAAAAACCTCACCACGTAACACTCTTACCAGCTTCGCCTGGGCATATGGATTGAGTTGATAATGCAACCCCCGGAGTACTCCATATTTTGAACTTGATTGATTATCCTGAACAAACACTTCGGGAAGCCCGTGTTTGGAAAGCGCCTTTTGATTGTAACTCTCAAAAAAAGCACCGCGGTCATCGGTAAATACGGTGGGCTCAATTATAAGCAGGCCGGGTATTTCTGTTGTTGTGACCGTCAAGAGTAAGTTATTTCACCGGGGTTTTCTGCCGGAAATATTCTATAGTTTGTTTCAGGCCATCTTTAAAGCGAATACGCGGGTTGTAATCCAAAATGTTCATTGCTTTTGAAATGTCAGCCAGCGAGTTTTGAATCTCACCCTTTCTTGATTCGCGATGTAACGGGTCCTTTTTTATTCCCATGAATTCACATAAGAATCGAAATAGCTGGCTCACCGAATAGCTGTCGCCAACAGCAACATTAAATACCTGATTGATGGCTTTCTTATTTTGGGTGAATGATGCCAGGATATTTGCCTGCACTGCATTTTCCACAAAAGTAAAATCGCGGGTTTGAGTGCCATCGCCATTGATATATGAGTCCTGGCCGTTCATAAGGGCGTGAATGAATAATGGAATTACCGCGGCATAAGCTCCCTTGGGACTTTGTCTCGGACCAAACACATTGAAATATCTCAGCCCAACTACTTCGAGGCCATAATTATCGCAAAAAACTTTAGCGTAGAGTTCATTCACATACTTGCTCACGGCATACGGAGAAAGCGGCTTGCCAATCCGATCTTCAATCTGCGGAAGATCACGGCTGTCACCGTAAACTGATGAAGAGGAGGCATAGACAAAGCGCTTCACTTTCTCATCCTTTGAAGCGATGAGCATATTGACGAAGCCATCAACATTGATTGAATTAGTGAGCTCAGGTTCTTTCAGCGAACGGGGGACTGACCCCAGCGCTGCCTGGTGAAGAACATAATCAACATCCTGCACTGCTTCCCTGCATATTAACAGGTCGCGAATATCTCCTTCAATGAACTCAAAAGCTGGATATTCCCGGAAATCTTCAACATTATCGCGTGAACCGGTGATGAGATTATCAAGCACCCGAACCTTGCCAGCATGGTGCTTAAGCAAATACTCAACGATATTGGAACCGATAAATCCAGCGCCACCCGTCACGAGAAACGTGAGGTCGCCTAAATCTTCGGTATGGTATTTCGCTTCGTACATTGGTTTCCCTTGAATGTTAACGGTTAATGGTTAAACGTGATTTCAGGTGAGCGACTCTATTAACGATTAACATTTAACGCTTAACAATTAACAAATAAACTATCGCTCATCATACTGCTTTTGATAGTATTTCTGGTATTCACCGCTTGTAACGTGTGCAAGCCACTCGCCATTGCTTAAATACCAATCAACAGTTTTTTCAAGCCCTTCCTCAAAAGTAACAGAAGGTTTCCATCCTAATTCCTTATTTAGCTTGGTCGCATCAATTGCATAGCGCAAATCATGACCGGGTCTGTCCTTAACGTAAGCGATAAGCTTTTCTGATGTTCCAGGTTCGCGGTTTAGTTTTTTATCCATCACCTTACACAACAACTTCACCAGGTCAATGTTTTTCCACTCATTAAATCCACCAATGTTATAAGTTTCTCCGAGTTTCCCTTTGTGAAATATGATATCAATTGCGCGGGCATGGTCTATCACATAAAGCCAGTCGCGCGTGTTTTCTCCTTTTCCGTAAACGGGCAAAGGTTTGTTAGTGATAATATTATTGATGAACAGCGGAATCAGTTTTTCGGGGAAATGATGCGAGCCATAGTTATTTGAGCAGTTAGAGATTTTTACCGGCAAACCGTAGGTGTCGGCATACGCTCTGACAAAGTGGTCAGAGCTGGCCTTGGAAGCTGAATATGGAGAATGTGGATCGTAGGGAGTTTCCTCGGTAAAGAATCCTGTTTCTCCAAGTGTACCGTAAACTTCATCGGTTGAAACATGATAAAATACTTTTCCATCGTAATTGCCTTTCCATGAATTCCGGGCGGCATTCAAAAGATTCACGGTTCCCAATACGTTTGTCTTTACGAACTCAAGCGGTTCGGTAATTGAACGGTCAACGTGGGATTCAGCTGCCAGGTGGATCACGCCTTCAAATGCATGCTTCTTGAAAAGATCATTGATGAAATCCGTGTCAACAATATCACCTTTAACAAAAGTGTAATTAGGTTTGTCTTCAATATCCCGCAGGTTTTCCAGATTACCCGCGTAAGTGAGTAAATCAAGATTTACAATTTGATACCCCGGATAATTGTTGACGAAAAGCCTTACCACATGCGAGCCAATGAACCCGGCTCCTCCTGTAATGAGTATATGCTTTTTTTCAGACATCAGTTTTTACAATGACCAGTACTCCAGTGATTTTATTTTACCGCGATACATTCCTTTCAGATCTGCTATTAAGCCATCTTTCGAGAGCAGGCTTTTAAAATATTTTTCGTCAAGGTTAACATATTCTTTATGTGATACCGCAACGATAACGGCATCATAACCCTTTCCGATTTTTTTCACTAAGCCAAAACCATATTCGTGTTTAAGCTCTTCTGAATCGGCACACGGGTCTGTAACTTCTACATTAATCGAGTAGGATTTTAATTCCTCGATAACATCTGCCACTTTGGAATTTCGAATATCACTAACGTTTTCTTTAAACGTTGCTCCCATTACAAGCACCTTTGATTTCCCAATGATCTTGCCCTTTTTTATTAAACGCTGAACAACATTCTTGGCAACGTATTCACCCATGCTGTCATTGATCCTTCGTCCGCTTAAAATCACTTCAGGCTTATAACCCAAGCCGATGGCCTTGTACGTTAAATAGTAGGGATCAACGCCAATGCAATGCCCTCCAACTAAGCCCGGAGAAAATTTCAGGAAATTCCATTTTGTTCCTGCGGCATCCAATACGTCCCAGGTATTGATATCCATCTTGTCAAAGATCTTGGAGAGCTCGTTCATCAGCGCAATATTCAAGTCTCGCTGGGTATTCTCAATGATCTTGGCAGCTTCTGCGACTTTAATGGATTGCGCCTTGTAAACTCCTGCCCGTACTACGATTTCATACACTCTGGCAATTACTTCCGAGCTCTCTTTATCACACCCTGATACTACTTTCTTGATTTTCGCGAGTGTATGTTCCTTATCCCCGGGATTGATTCTTTCCGGGCTGTAACCCAGCTTAAAATCCTTTCCAACTTTCAACCCGGACAATTCTTCCAGGATCGGAAGACAATCTTCTTCAGTGCAGCCAGGATAAACTGTTGATTCATAAACTACATAATCGCCTTTTTTTAAGACTTTCCCGATGGATTTTGAAGCGCTAAGAACCGGTTTTAAATCAGGCACTTTATGAATGTCGACCGGTGTAGGAACTGCTACAATGAAAAACTTAGCTTTCTTCAAGTCATTTACATTGCTGGTAAAAAGGATATCTGTTCCTTTGAAATCTTCAGAAGTTAACTCGTTACTTGGATCAATGCCTTTTTGCATCATTTTAATGCGTTCATCATTGATATCAAATCCGATGACAGAAATTTTGCGTGCAAACTCCAGTGCAATCGGCAGACCTACATAGCCCAGACCAATTACGGCAAGTTTTGTTTTGCCGCTAAGCAGATCATTATACATGAGTGGGGGTTATTTTTTAATAAACTCTTCAAACTGATGTTCTTTTTTAAACAGCTCTTCCTGGGGTAGCGTTTTGAAATAGTCGTAAGTAATCTTCAAACCTTCCGAACGGCTGACTTTGGGTTCCCATCCGAGCACTTTTCTCGCCAATGAAATATCGGGTTGTCTTTGCTTCGGATCATCGGTAGGTAATTCTTTAAAGATTAGTTTTTGTTTTGTGCCGGTAAGTTTGATTATTTCTTCGCCAAATTCTTTAATTGTGATTTCAGCAGGGTTTCCAACATTCACCGGGTAAACATAATCACTCATCAGCAACCGGTAGATTCCTTCGACTAAATCATCTACATAACAAAACGATCTTGTTTGACTGCCATCTCCAAAAACCGTCAGGTCTTCACCGCGAATCGCTTGGCCTATAAACGCGGGTAGCACTCTGCCATCATTTAGCCTCATTCTTGGTCCGTAAGTATTGAAAATGCGGACTATTCGTGTTTGCAATCCGTGAAAGCGATGATAAGCCATGGTGATCGCTTCCTGGAAACGTTTGGCTTCATCATAAACTCCACGAGGACCAATCGGGTTAACATGTCCCCAATAATCTTCCTTTTGAGGGTGCACGAGCGGGTCGCCATAAACCTCGGAAGTAGAAGCTACAAGAATTCTGGCGCCCTTAGCTTTGGCTAATCCCAATAGATTATGAGTTCCAAGTGAACCTACTTTTAAGGTTTGAATCGGAATTTTTAAATAATCAATTGGACTAGCGGGAGAGGCAAAGTGCAATATGTAATCCAGGTTTCCCGGCACAAAAACGAATTTGGAAACATCGTGATGATAGAATTCAAACTGCTTGAGCTTGAAAAGATGCTCGATGTTGCGGAGGCTGCCGGTTATCAGGTTATCCATTCCGATAACCTCGAATCCTTCCTTTATGAATCGGTCGCAGAGGTGGGAACCAAGAAATCCTGCTGCGCCTGTGATCAGGACTTTCTTCATTCTTAGTTTACCTGTTCTCTTCCGATACTGCGATAATAAAATCCTTTGGCGGTCATATCTGCCGGTTCAAAAAGATTACGGCCATCAAAAATTACTTTTTGTTTCATCAAAGAGGCCATCTTATCGAAATCAGGTGAACGGAATTCAGACCATTCGGTGGCGATGATAAGCGCATCCGCGTCTTTCAGCGCTGAATATCGATCTTCCGCATATTCGATCTGGTCGCCAATTTTCTTTTTAACATTTGCCATCGCTTCAGGGTCAAAAGCAGTGATCTTAACACCCAGTTTCACCAGTTCATCTATAATATAAAGGGCTGGTGCTTCACGAATATCATCTGTATCCGGCTTGAATGCCAGGCCCCAGAGAGCGAATTTCTTGCCGGCAATGCTGCCATTCTTCCCGAAGTGCTCTGTGATCTTAGGAATGATCACTGTTTTTTGCTTTTCGTTAACGGCCATTACGCTATCAAGTATGCTGAAGTTGTATCCGTATTCTTTGCCTGACTTGGCGAGCGCCTGTACGTCTTTTGGGAAACAGCTTCCGCCATACCCGATGCCAGGGAATAGAAATCTTTTTCCAATTCTGCTATCAGATCCGATGCCAATTCGAACCATATCAACATTGGAGCCTACCTTTTCGCAGAAGTTAGCGATCTCATTCATAAAAGTTATCTTGGTTGCAAGGAATGCATTCGCAGCATACTTGGTCAACTCAGCAGATTTCTCATCCATGAAAATGATTGGATTGCCCTGTCTCACATAGGGCTTGTATAATTCTTCCATCAATTTGCGCGCTCTGTCTGAGCTCGTACCAACCACAACGCGGTCGGGTTTCATAAAATCATCCACTGCAAAACCTTCACGCAAAAACTCCGGATTTGAAACCACGTCAAAATCAACTTTTGCATTTTTCTTTATTGCGGCAGTCACCTTGTCGGCTGTGCCAACCGGAACAGTACTCTTATCTACAATTACTTTGTAATCGGTAATGATTTTTCCCAACTGCTCTGCAACACCGAGCACGTATGAAAGATCGGCTGAACCGTCTTCATCGGGAGGTGTGGGAAGCGCAAGAAAAATGATCTTTGAGTCTTTCACTGCCGCAGCAAGGTCAGTAGTGAAAGTCAACCGTCCTTCGCGGATGTTCCTTTCAAAAAGCACATCAAGGTGCGGTTCGTAGATTGGCACCACACCGCTCACCATTTTTTGTACTTTTTCCTTGTCAATATCAACGCATACTACGTTGTTGCCTGTTTCGGCCAGACATGTACCGGTCACTAATCCGACATAACCGCTACCTACGATTGAAATATTCATGGTTGTTTAGAATTTAAAAATTTATTGTTTGTTTATCAATTCTGTTACGCTCGTTGTAATGTATTCCAGTTGCTCCTCGTCTAATTCCGTATGCATCGGCAATGACAGTACTCTTTTGCTCAGATCAACAGCAGCCGGGAAGTCATTTTCCAAATATCCTAAGGCTTTATACGCAGAATGTGCATGCAAAGGTTTCGGGTAATAGATCATTGCCGGAATTCCTTTGGCGGCAAGTGATTCCTTAAGTTTATCGCGGTCAATTCCGTTTAAAGTCAATGTATATTGGTGAAAAACGTGCGTTGAGTTAGATGCGCGATAAGGGACTTTTATTTGCTCAAAACTTTTAAATACCCGGTCATAATAATCAGCGGCTTTTCTTCTGGCTGCCGCATATTCGTCCAAATAATTCAGTTTAATTCGAAGAATTGCGGCCTGTATCGTGTCGAGCCTGGAATTAACTCCGACCCTTTCATAATGATATTGCACCTTTTGTCCGTGATTAACAATGCTTCGTAATTCATAGGCTAATGAATCATCGTTGGTAAAGATGGCACCTCCATCACCATAACACCCAAGATTTTTTGAAGGGAAAAATGAGGTTGTTCCAACATGCCCGATTGTTCCGGCCTTTTTTACAGTGTCATCAGCAAATCTGTATTCAGCGCCAATTGCCTGAGCCGTGTCTTCAATAATGAAAAGATTGTGCTTGCGAGCAATCTTCATGATCTCATCCATATCCGCGCACTGTCCATACAGATGGACTGGGATGATAGCTTTGGTTTTAGAAGTGATATGCTTCTCTATCTGACTGACGTCTATGTTGAAAGTATCAGGACGAATGTCAACCAAAACAGGTTTCAATCCAAGCAAGCCTAATATCTCGATGGTAGAAACGAAGCTGAAATCAGTCGTGATCACTTCATCTCCAGGCTTTAATCCGAGCGCCATACAAGCCACTTGCAATGCGTCAGTTCCATTCGCGCAGGCGATTACGTGCTTACAACCCATATAGGCTGACAGTTCTTCCTGAAATTTTTTGACTGCAGGCCCGTTTATGAAAGCGGTTGAATTAATGACTCCGGCAATGGCATCGTCAATCTCAGTTTTTATCTTCTCGTACTGAGATTGGAGGTCAACCATCCGGATTTCTTTCATGAGCAACATGTCTTAAAAATCGGCTGCAAATATAGGTATATTTGAAATCGGGCTTTCTGGAAATTGCGTAGGAAAACTTAGTGTTTATAAGTGTTATGAAGCAGGTATTTGGGTTACTGATCTTCGTTTTTGGAGTTGCATTTGCCAACGCCCAATCCCTGCTTAAGGACTCGCTGGTGAACCTTTTCATGATCAAGATCAACTACACAGTTCAAATCCCGTTTGCCGATATGGCGGACAGATTTGGTGTAAATTCTGCATTGGGGCTGGGCATCGGAGGAAAGTTCGGGAAGAACATTCTGCTTGGGGCCGAAGGAAGCTACATTTTCAGCAGAAATGTGAATGAACCGAATGTGCTGGCTGGAATCGTTGATGCAGAAGGTTTTCTCATAGGCAGCAGCGGACTTTATACCGACTATTCATTCTCCGAAAAAGGATTCAATATTTTAGTAAATGGAGGAAAGATGTTCGCTTTCAGAAGACCGAATAAAAATTCAGGAATTGTGGCACTTCTGGGTGTGGGATATATGCAGCATAAGATAAGTATTGATGTAGAAGAAAGTGAAGCCCCGATGCTGAACAAGGAATACAAAAAAGGCTATGACCGGCTTTCAAGCGGCTTCATGTTGTCTCAGTTTATCGGCTATTCATACCTCGATGCAAAACGAAAGCGGATCAACATTTACTTCGGGATTGAATTTCAGGAGGGTTTCACCAAAAGCAGAAGAAGTTGGAATTACGATCAAAACCAAAAAGACGATAAATCCAGGAAGGATATTTTGATCGGGTTACGTATCGGATGGATCGTCCCGTTCTATTTCGCCCAAACAGAAAAATACTATTACTACTGATCCTACGTGCTTTAAGGATTACCATGAGTTTAGCGGTCTATAATTTGTCCCTTTTTCTCTATTCGCTGGCGGCTAAACTTATTTCACCGTTTAACTCAAAGGCAGGTCAATGGGTAAACGGGAGAAAATATGTTTGGGAAGAACTTGCCCGGCTGCAAAAAAGTAATGAACGTGTTTGGATTCATTGCTCGTCATTGGGAGAATACGAACAGGCTTTTCCGCTAGTGCAGGTATTAAAGGCGAGCTATGAGGTGGTGATCACTTTTTTTTCGCCAAGCGGATATGAAATCGTTAAGAAAAAGGATGCCAGCGCTCTTGTTTTTTATTTACCGATAGATTCAAAAACCAATGCCTCGAAATTTCTCGACATTGTAAATCCGCAGCTTGCAATTTTCGTGCGATATGATCTGTGGCATTATTATCTGCACGAATTGCAAAAACGAAAGATTGAAACTATACTTATCTCGGCTGTTTATAGCAAGGACAGCATTTTTTTTAAAAGGTTCGGCAGGTTTTTCCTGAATATGCTGAAATGCTTTACTCGAATTTTTGTTCAGGATGAAAACTCAAAATCGCTGTTGGAGGAATATGGCTTTGAGAACGTGAGTTTGGCTGGAGACACTCGTGTTGACAGAGTATCGAGTGCCATCCAGCAAGCACAATCAATTCCAGGAATCGAAGAATTCCGTGGTGAAAAAAAACTGGTAATAATAGGAAGCCTTGAGCCTAAAGATCATGATGTCGTGATCCCTGTGATAAATGATCTTAAATTAAGGCATCTATTGAAATTCGTAATCGCTCCGCATCATGTTGACAGCAAAAGCATTGGAAACTTGGTCGAGAAAATTGCGGGAAGTGCAGTTTTATTTTCGGAATTGGCAAGCAAAAAGACAGCTGAGGTTTTGATTATTAATGAAATCGGGAAACTTTTCAGCCTCTATCAATATGCCGATTTCGTGTATGTTGGGGGAGGTTTCGGAGAAGGTTTGCACAACACGCTTGAACCGGCATCTTGGGGCAAGCCAATTTTATTCGGACCTCGGTATCAGAAATTCTTAGAGGCAGAAGAGTTGATAAAAACCGGAGCAGCATTTTCAGTTGAGACAGCTTTGGAAATGAAAAAACAAATTCAGCATCTGTTATCCGATTCTGAAAATTTGCAGGAAGCTGGTGCCAATTCGAAAGAATTTATCGAGCAAAGAACGGGTGCAACCAAAATTATTTCCGATTATCTTGCTACATTACCAGTTCAAACAAACACAGTCACCCCATGAGACTTGGAATTTCCTATAAGCAGCACCCTGTAGAAGGTAACTATGACGCGATCATCATCGGCTCGGGGATGGGAGGGTTGGCAACAGCCGCAATTCTCTCTAAAGAAGGGAAAAGGGTTCTTGTGCTGGAAAAACATTATACAGCAGGAGGTTTCACGCACGTATTCAAACGTAAGAACTACGAGTGGGATGTCGGCTTGCATTACATCGGGGCGCTCGATAAGGATACCCGGATGATGAAGCGAATGTTCGATTATGTTACCAATGGCGAGCTAAAATGGGCGGATATGGGAGAAGTTTACGACCGAATCATTTTCGGGGAAAAAGAATACCGTTTTGTAAAGGGGGTGGATAATTGGAAGGAACAGATGAAAAAGTATTTCCCTGCTCCGGCAGACGTGAATGCTATTGACGATTATGTTGGCTTGGTTTACAAGGCTGCTGCGACTTCATGGCCATACTTTGCCGAGAAAGCTTTATCCCCTGTGATGAGCTGGCTGATAGGATTCATGATGCGATCCAAATACACGCGTTTCTCGAATGAGAGCACGTTGAGTGTTTTGCAAAAAATTACCAGCAACAAAGAACTGATTGGCGTGCTCACTGCTCAATATGGCGATTACGGATTGCCTCCGAGCCAAAGCAGCTTTGCCATGCATGCCATGCTGGTGAAGCATTACTTCAACGGAGGTTTTTATCCCATTGGCGGTTCGGGAAGAATTGCTGAAACCATTCAACCCATCATTGAATCAGTTGGTGGAAAGATTTACATCAATGCTGAAGTTGAGGAGGTGATCGTAAAAAATAAAAAGGCAGTAGGAGTAAAAATGGCAGATGGAAAGGAAATTTATTCTGATCTTATCATCAGCGATGCCGGTTTTATCAATACTTTCCGGAAGCTGGTCCCAATGGAAGTGACAAAGCAGATCGGATTCCAGGAGAAACTGAATACTATTCCTCCCTCCGCTTCACACGTTAGTTTATATATCGGGTTACAACATACAGCCAAAGAACTAAATCTGCCCAAAGCCAACTATTGGATATATCCTGATAATTACGACCACGATGAAAATCTAAGGAGGTATTCTGAAAATCCGAAATCACCGCTGCCGGTTACTTATATATCTTTCCCATCTGCAAAGGACCCGGATTTTGAAAACCGCTATCCCGGCAGAAGCACGATAGAGATCATTGGCTTTGCACCTTACGAATGGTTCCAAAAATGGGAAGGTACACGCTGGAACAAGCGCGGAGAAGAGTACGAAGCTATGAAGGAGAAATTTGCCCGGAAGCTATTGGAGCAGCTTTATCGGTTTGAACCGCAAGTGAAAGGGAAGGTTGACCATTATGAATTGTCAACTCCGCTTTCTACAGCAAATTTTGTGAATTACGAGCACGGTGAAATTTACGGGTTAACGCATACGCCTGACAGGTTCAAGCATAAATTCCTGCGTCCGCAAACACCGGTGAAAAACCTCCTGCTGACCGGTCAGGACATTTCAACATGTGGAATTGGCGGAGCGTTGATGGCCGGAGTGCTCACAACCTCTTCAATCATGAAGAAAAATATGATGGAACAAATTCTGAAAGAAACGGAGCCTTCTGCAGCTTAATGCTGTTGTCCGTTTTCATTTGACTTCACTTCTCTTCTGGCTTGTTTAAAGCTTCGTATTTGAGTAAATTTAGATTGTGTAATTTTTGCCGGTCTGAATTTTAAAAAATTTCAACTGTTTCCATCATGCGCAATCCTTTCAAAATAATCTTCGTCCTCTTTTTTAGTTCAACCCTGCACGCGCAGGTAATCAGTTCCTTTCCGCACACCCAAAATTTTGATGGGTTTACTTTATGCTCCAGCAGTTGTGCTGCTGCTTGCATACTGTCAGGCGGCTGGGCTAATGCTGCCAATGATGATATTGACTGGGCTACTTACAGTGGCGCAACACCAACATCATTTACAGGCCCTACCAATGATCATACACTGGGAACTGCTTCCGGGAAGTACTTGTATGTAGAATCCTCTAATCCATGCTCACCGGTTAAAACTGCATCGCTGCTCTCGCCTCTGTTAAATCTAACGAGTCTGAGCAATTTTTATGTTGACTTTTGGTATTACCTGTATGGCAGCAACATGGGCTCTATCCATGTTGATGTCAGCACTACGAATGGTGCATCATACGATCAGGATGTAATCGCTGCGCTGACAGGAAACGTTAACGCATGGCAATCACAAACACTAAATCTGAGTTCGTATGTCGGAGATACAATACTTATTCGCATCAGAGGAGTAACAGGAAATGGCTCCACGAGTGACATTGCGATTGATGATTTTACTTTTTATACGCTGGCAGCAAATGATGCAGGCGTGGTCAGCATTGACTCTCCCGCAAATCCAATCATAGCCGGGTTGCATGATGTAGAGGTGAAGATTAAAAATTTTGGAGCGAGTACATTAACAAGCGCCAATATTAACTGGAGTGTGAATAACATAACGCAGACTCCTTACAGTTGGAGCGGTTCTATTGCGCCAAATCAAACTTCGTCTTCAATCACCATCGGCAGCTATAATTTCCCATCGGGAAGCACCACCCTTGCCGTTTGGACATCACAACCCAACGGCTTGTCTGATAATGACGTTAGCAACGACACCACTGAAATACAGTTCTGCGCCACCTTAAGCGGTAGCTTTACCATTGGTGGCGGATCACCGGATTTTGCAAGTTTAACGGACGCTATAAGCGCTTTGTCGGCTTGCGGGATTGGTGGACCTGTAATACTTACTCTGGCTGCGGGTTCCGGTCCGTATGTTGAGCAGCTAACCATCCCGGCAATCCCGGGAACAAGCGCTGTAAATACGATCACAATTAACGGGAATGGGGAAACGCTTTCCTTTAGCCCCACTTCATCGGATCGTCACATTATCAAATTTGATGCCGCCAGACATTGGGTAATCCAAAACCTGCAAATTGTTGGAACCAACGCAACTTACGGGTGGGGTGTTTTTCTCATCAACCAGGCAGATAGCAACACCATTAAAAACTGCACGATCGATTTATCTTCGGTCACCAGTACGGCAGTCGATAATTCCGCTGGTATTGTTGCAACAGCATCAACGGTGGCCGTTAATCTTGCAGGAAATAATACAAACGGTTTGGTGGTTGAGAACAATAACATTATCGGAGCTTATAGCGGCATCAGGATCAATGGAGCCCAGTTCACCAAATCAACGAACAATAAGTTTGCCGGCAACACCATAAGAGATTTCTATTCCTATGGAATTCATCTGGTTGATAATGATAATGCTGTGGTATCCGCCAATGATATAAAAAGAGATACAAGAACGAACGGAGGAACTTTCTATGGAGTTTATCTCGACACCCGTTGTCAAAAAACTTTAGTTGAAAAAAACCGGATCCATAATACACATGATGCGTTTCCGACTCCCAGCGGTTCCACTATCGGGATTTACAGCAGTGCCGATGCGCCCAACAGCCTTGAAAATGTCATCGTGAACAATTTGATCTATAATTTCAACAGTAATGGCACCATTTACGGGCTTTTTAATTCCGGTGCAGACGGGACCTTCTACTATCATAATACCGTTTCCCTGGATCACCTTCCTTCATCCGGGGCTACCACACGAGGATTTTACCAAACAGCAACCGCTTCCAACATTCGCTTCATTAATAATATTGTCACCATACTCCGGGGAGGTGTCGGCAATAAGCATTGCATTTATTTAGCAACAACTACTTCATCAGTCACTGCCGATCATAACGTTTATTTCACCGATACTTCCGTAAATCATGTCGGGTATTGGGGCGCTGATTTTACTTCATTTGCCGACTGGCAGGCTGCAAATTCAGGAGCTTATGATGCCAATTCAGTTTTTTCCAATCCACTTTATGTTAATTCATCATTGGGGGATTTCACACCGGCAAACACACTCATAAATAATGTCGGCACTAATCTTTTTATAAGCACTGACATTCTTGGAAATGTAAGAAATGCTTCTACACCCGATCCAGGTGCTTATGAGTTCAACGCAGTAAGCCTGGATGCGGCTATAACCTGGGTAAATCCAGTTCCACCCACTTCTTCAGGTAATAAAACGGTAACCGTAAACATTGCCAACAGTATTACTTCACTAACAGCCATTACGGAAGTAAATCTCACTTATACAGACAATATTACTCCGGTCACGGAAAACTTTACCGGGCTCAATATCGCTCCGGGAAATAATCAGAATATAAGTTTCACCTCACCCTATAACCTCACTTCATCAGTAGAGATGAAAGCTTACATCAACTCCGTGAATACGCAAATGGATGCCGTACGCTCCAATGATACTACCGCGCAAAATCTTTGTCCAGGTTTAAGCGGTACATATACCATCAATAAATCCTTGCCGGCATCGGCAACAAATTTTATCAGCTTCGGCAGTGCGATTGATGCGCTGGAAGTTTGCGGCATCAGCGGGCCGGTTACATTC
>CAYOYI010000008.1:0-22770 GCA_964408105.1 uncultured Chitinophagaceae bacterium
CAGGGTTGAGCTTACTATACCAAAGAAAAGCAAAGATAGGGTTGAGGGTATTCAAGACGCCAGCAGTATCAAGTTATAAAAAGTCCCGTAGAATTTTCAGAACAGAGAGTATTGATTCCACCATTGAGCTTAAAATAATTCTTATGAAACCCTTCCTGATTTCTAAAATGGTCTGGTTATTCATCACCTCTTTCCTTCTTAATATTTGCACTAATGGCCAACAGGCAGAATACCGTATTACGACTCAAGGTAAATATGAATACCTGAATGACCCGAAGGAAGCGGCCATGATCTATGATGAAAGCAACGGTACTTACTATAAGCCCATCACGATCAGAACTTTTTTCTTAGAAGCTCAGTCAAAAGGATATATCAATGCCGATGTTACTTATGCTCAGTTTGTCAAACTCCCCATAATTCTGCAGATAGCTGCAGTAAATCAGCCGATAGCCGAAGTCATCGATTGTTCCACAAACCATACTTCACCGAAGTGTCTTCGGTTTATAGATCTGGTTCTGGTTGTACCAGATACAGATTCTGTTTTGATTGTACCCATCATCAATCTTGATAAACTTCCAGCGACCCTTCTGGAGCGCGCTAAACTTTTCCTGAGGAATGGCAAGGAGTAACTGGTTATACTGCATGAAAACACCAATATTATTCCTGATTGCTGCTCTTAGTTTCTCCTTTGCAAACAGCTTTGCTCAAAATTATCTTGGGTATAGCAAAGAATTTATTCTGAAGGCTCTGAAAAGCCAACGCAAGGACATGAAAGGTCCCCTTCTTGTCAAGGCCGTAAATGACAACTTCATTTGTTACATCGCAAAAGATGGAGGACGAGTGGTTTACTACCATTTCGTAATTAGAACCATAACTTCAGAAGCAGGCGGTAGTAGCCAGGAAGAAATTTGCGTGAGGTACTTTTCTAAAAGTAGATGCCAGAGCAACTCTAATTGTCCTGAAATGGACAAAGTCGTCAGGTCGTTGGACTCTCACTTCGTCCCAAGCGGGCAGCATCTTACCTGGATTGACTATAACAAAACAGTGCCGCATGAGTGGGTGATTGTAAGAGATGATGATTATTTCGAGGTGTATGTTACCGAACTGAAGTGAAGCGTAAGGTGTGAATTATGAAACTCTTTGCTGGAATTGTGTAAGCAATTAACCCGGCAAAGGCTCACCTTTGAGTAACGTGAAAAATGAGATTGTTTTCAATGGTGGAGAAAATTTGGTAAACACATTATTCCCCGAGGTCATTTCTACAAATGACAATCATTCTTCCGTCAATGCTAATCTTCTTCCTGAAATTTTGGTCATCACTTCTTACCCTCCGCGGGAATGTGGTATAGCGAATTATTCCTATGATTTGATAAAAGCGATTAATAACAAATTCAGAAATTCTTTCTCACTCAAAGTTTGTGCCCTGGAAGCCGGAAAGTCAAATCACGCTTACCCGGATGAAGTGAAGCATATCCTGGATACAAATGATTCACTCAGGTATACGGAATTAGCCCAAACAATTAATGCTGACAAGAACATCAACCTTGTATTAGTGCAGCATGAATTTGGATTCTTTCACCATGAAGGGGAAGATGCATTCCTTCCCTTTTTAAATGAGCTTATCAAACCGGTTATCATCGTTTTCCATACGGTGCTTCCTGGACCTGATGAATCGCTGAAAGCACAAGTCAGGAACATTGCCGCAGCCTGTGAATCCATTGTGGTGATGACAAAAAATTCCAGGCGGATATTGATAGATGATTATGGCGTTTCGGTGGAAAAGATCAACGTCATCGCACACGGCACCCATTTGGTGCCTCATTTGAGTAAAGCTTTTTTGAAAGCGAAATATGGATTAACCGGCAGAAAAGTGCTTTCCACTTTTGGGTTGCTTAGTTCGGGGAAAAGTATTGAAACCACTTTGGATGCCATGCCGGCAATCATTGAGAAAATACAGGATGTTACTTTCCTGGTTATTGGCAAGACGCATCCGGGTGTGATAAAATCCGAAGGGGAGAAATACAGAAATATGCTTGAGGCCAAAGTGCATAAGATGAAGCTGCACGCGCATGTAAAATTTATCAATCAATACCTGCCTCTGCATGATTTGCTGGAGTATTTGCAACTCACGGATATTTACCTGTTCACATCCAAAGACCCGAACCAGGCGGTAAGCGGCACTTTTTCTTATGCATTAAGCTGCGCCTGCCCGGTTATTTCCACGCCCATTCCCCATGCAAGGGAGGTGCTTCGTGAAAATACCGGGATCATTATTGATTTTCAAAACTCACAGCAATTGGCGAGTGCCGTTAACCGGTTGATGGGTGATAAGACAGTAAGAACTGCCTTTAGCTCCAACATTTTGCAACGGATAGTTCCTACCGCCTGGGAAAATTCCGCTATTGCTCATGCACTGCTGATCAGAAAAATTGCGGGTAATACTAACAGTGTTGGTGCCCAGTCACACTCAGACAAAAAAATTTCCTTGCGCTACCGCTTGCCCGCTATAAAGCTGCAACACCTCAAAAAGATGACCACCGATTTCGGGTTCATCCAGTTTGCAAGAATCAATCAGCCTGATATCGGTTCTGGTTATACTTTGGATGATAATGCGCGGGCGCTGATAGCAATGTGCATGCACTATGAATTGACCGCTGATAAACGGGATGTCGATTACCTGCGCACTTACCTGAATTTTATAAGGTATTGCCAACAGCCCGAAGGTCATTTCCTAAATTATGTTGACAAGAACAAAAAATTTACGCTTCAAAACGAGTCGACCAATCTTGCTGATGCCAATGGACGGGCTATCTGGGCATTGGGTTATTTTATTTCCAGGAGTGCTTTATTGCCGCCAGCATTAATTGCAACGGCTAATGAAATTGTACAGCGGACATTACCGAACATAGAGAAGATGCACTCCACCAGAGCAATTGCATTTACCATAAAAGGCCTGTATTACGTCACCCTTGAACTGAAATCGACTAAGATTTCAGCGCTTATAAAAATACTTGCCAACAGGCTGGTGCAAATGTACCGGCATGAATCGGAGAAGAACTGGCAATGGTATGAGAGTTACCTTACCTATGCCAATAGCATATTGCCGGAAGCTTTGCTGTATGCCTGGCTCGAAACGAGAGATTCAACTTATAAAGAAATAGCCAAAGCCTCTTTTGATTTTCTGCTAATGCACACGTTTATCGGGAACAGGATAAAAGTGATCTCCAATAAAAGCTGGATGCAAAAAGGACAGGAAGCTGCACCTTTTGGGGAACAACCCATCGATGTCGCTTATACTATTTTATCCCTGAGCGAATTTTATACAGAGTTCAAAGAGATGCCTTACTTGCTGAAAATGAAAACCGCCTTCAATTGGTTTCTTGGAAATAATCATCTGCATCAAATCATTTACAATCCTTGCACAGGAGGGTGCTTTGACGGGTTGGAAGAAAAACAGGTGAACCTCAACCAGGGCGCTGAATCCACGCTGAGTTACCTGATGGCGCGATTAACCGTTGAAAAATATTTCAATACACCTCAAAATACTGATTCGGTATCAAGCGCGGTGCTAACCTGGGATGTGTGAATGATGTAATTCTTTTCCGTAATTGTATAACACTTTTTGACAAAATAAGACCCACCTTTGTTAAGGTGGAAATCCTTTCACGCCCTGTTCCGCCAGTTTGCGGCACTTAAATAAAAGAAAATGATAAACAAAGCGCAAGTATTGGCAACCTCCTGGGAGCAATTAAAAAGAAAACTGAAACTGCATTTTGGCGGCCTGCTTTATGCGGATCTGGCGTATGCAGAAAACAGGCAGGACCTGATGTTTAGAAATCTTCAAATAAAGCTTGGCAAATCAAAAGAGGATTTTGATAAAATAGTGGCCGCTCTTTAATCTTTTATAAACAAAAAATAAAAATCAATGACAAACAAACCGAACGGTTCAGCTAATGCTAAATCCCAAAACCCGGAATGGGAAAAATTCAAAGAAGATTCTGACGTGAAAATTGCCAACAATGAAAAAAAAGTTGGCGAATACAAAGAGCAGGCAAATAAAATGAAGAAAAATGTAAAAGCCAGCTTCGACAAAAATGTATCCAGCCTGGAGAAAAAAAACAACGACTTAAAACAGAAGATGAAAAACTACACCGATGACCGAGCAGACAGGCAGGAGAAATTTACCAAGGACTTTAGCCAGGGCATGAATGAACTGACCAAATAAGTAATCTTCCTCTTCCTGTAGCATCTGATACTTTTCAAAAGTCCAATCAAAATATTCTCGAGAATTCCCCTTCAAAGGGGGACATTCGAAATGCATCCGGAACAATCAATAACCGAACCTACTCCAACCCTGTATTCGGATGATCCCTGCGGTGAATTTTCTTTTCCGATATCACCGAATCCGGCTCGGCCGATTCTATTTCTTTTTTTAATTCCCAAGGTTGTTTCAAGGTGTTCCGCCACAGGCGTCACTTGAAACTGAGAATACCGGCAACAAGACTTTTGTCTTGCCGAGCGCTTGCCTAACCCTCGTTGTTCGGGCATTCCTCGCACTGAAGACAAAAGTCTTCTGCCAATTTACCCGCCCAGGTCAGCATGGGCTCCATGCCTGCGCTATAGACCTGAGCGAAAGGCGGGACACCAACGGCAATGCTGCCATTCCAAAAGTGAATAAAGAATAATCAACGGTTTAATTAACGGTCACCTTTGTGGTTGAGGTGATAGTGCCGGCAGATGAGGTCATGCTGATGTTGCAGAAGGTGGCGGTGATCTTTCCACCGGTTAAGGTCACGTAAAGATTCCCTTGAGAGGCATAATAATTATAGGAAAACGTGCCGCCAGCTACTGCATAAACACGCACATCGCCCGGCTTCAGATCAAAAGAATGAGTGCTGTATGAAACGATCTTATAAGCTCCCGGAGTTGGAGTAGTCTCGATTGAAAATAAAATGTGCAGGTCGCCCTTGTTGCCGATGGCATCTATCTCATAAGTATCATAAATGTGATCAATGCCTGAAGTAACGCTATAATAAGTTACATCCGGGATACCCGAGCTGAAGTCGCTGAAATTGTTAGTCGGGTCGCAGGGAACAACCGCCTGATTGACAACCACAGTTATCGAAGCCGTTTCGCTATTGCAATTGCCATCATAAACATAGCACGAATAGCTGCCCGCATGTGCAGCGGTAGAAGGCGCGATAGTAAAGCTTTTCTGATCAGAAGTGAACCCATTCGGGCCGCTCCAAAAAAATTGATTGTACGAATCCCCTGAAGCGCTCAGCTCGATTGTCTGGCCCTCGGTAACGGGGGAATTGCTTGTCAGCGTTGGCTTGTCCGGACCGCAGGAGTTTTGGATTTTCTCTTTTATACAACTGTTTAGCAAAAAGAGCGGCAGAAGGAAAAACAGAAGTCTTTGCATGGTGGCTGAATTTGGAAGACTAAGGTAGAGACTTTATTTAATTTTTAAAGTAATCCGCCCCACGACTCTACTCCAACCCGGTATTCGGATGATCCCTGCCGTGAATTTTCTTTTCTGTTATCACCGAATCCGGCTCGGCAGATTCTATTTCTTTTTTCAATTCCTCATCTAATTTCGGGTTTAGAATGCCGTCAAGATCAGGCTGACCGGCATTTACCCAGGCTGTCATCCAGAAACTACCGATACTTATTACAGCCGCCCTCAACCTCCGCTCTACCATATTATTCATCCTTTGATCATAAGCCTTAGTGTATGCGGCAGAATAGCCCTTGACTACAGCCTTTCCTCTCTGCTCATAACTGTAAACCTGATCTTCATGAAATTCTGCTCTCAGGTTTTTCTCCAGGGAGAGCACGCTGTCAACCAAGCGATGACTCTCTAAAACCACATCCCATATATTCATCAGCGGATCATCAATATAACTGGCCTTTCCAACAAAGTAGTCGTAGTCCTCACCAAACAACTCCGGTATGCGCGATTCCCAGAAGCCATGAATGCCGTGCTGATCGGTGAGTTGTCCGTTGTAGTTTTCGGTTGTATGCAGCGGAACGTGGGCATCGCCAATATAATGGCCCAGATCAGCGCTAAGTCTTAGAATTTTTGCTCCATCACGCTCTTTGAGTGCTTCTGTGAGCCAATAAGTTATTCGCTCGACATGCCAGGGAACGATACCGTAAGCCAGCAAGGTATCCTCGGTGAATTTTTCAACAGCATCTTTCCACTGGCGTGGTACATTATCAAACGGATACGTTCCGTAGTGATCAATGTCAATGTAGTGACGCGGAGCTTCACCTTCGGTGGAATATCTCCTTTTGTCAGGGTTAACGGCATTTTGAGTTACATATTCGATATGATGCTTGAAAAACCCCAGCATCTCAGCCGGCAAGGTAAATACAGCAATTCGATTGATGCGCTTGTGGGCCCAAAAGCCCCAGGGAGGAGAGGCGATAAGTGCCGGTGAAATTAAAGCAGCAACTATGAGTATAGCCGTTTTCATCTGTAAATAATTGTTTTTAAATGGTCCGATACCTGCCTGTCGGCATACAGGGAACCCGCATGTTGTTTTCATTACTCTTTGTGTTGTTGCAATATGTTGGTTTCATTGGTTGGTGTTTTGAGATTCGGGAAGAACATCCCATTCTGTGATGCCTCCGGACACTATGAATTTCATAAACTCTGCAACCGGCACGTCAAGGGGCGTTACATTTTTCGAATCAACAATAAAAAGATTCCCGGAAAAATTATAAGAGTGCGGAAGGTAAACGGCCACTTTATCTTTCAATCCCATAAAGCTAAGGTCTTCACGCGTGATGAAACCCAGCTTCTGGAAATCAGACCTGCCGTTGATATTCAAGACAACCGGCTGATTGAATTTTCTCTTATCGCTGATGAAAGCAGAAATGAAATCTTTCAGTGAAGTGTAGATGATATTAGCAAGCGGAGCGCGTGCTATACCCTGCTCAATCAATAGAAAAAGAGGACGAAAAATAAGGGTCGAACTCAGAAAGCCAAACAGCGTTATCAAACCGAGCAGAAGAATGAATCCTAAACCTCTTATGCGGAAATCGAGGATTTGCTCTAAAATGTCATTTACAAAATCATCAAGTCGGACAAAGAGGGAGTAAAAAATAAAGAGTGTTACAACAATTGGCGCCAGGAGAAGCAATCCCTGGAGCATGTAGGAAATGACTTTTTTCATAACTGAGAAATCATTTTAAGGAAAGAATGTAAGTTAACAAAGAAGGGGCTTTTTCAAACCAAATTTTTCATTCGGGTGTACGCAAATGTAACCTGACCTGAGTCAGTTTAATGTTCTTGAAACCATTAATAGATATTCCCCTTGTCACCGGCCCCTTGTCCCTCGCCCCTGCGGATTATGAAATCCGGGTTCAATTGCATCAAGAATTATCTTGCATGCCATTTGGATTTGAGGCTCTTCAATCGTAAGCGGTGGCGCAATGCGCAAACAGTTTTCTGCAAACAGAAACCAATCAGTTATCACGCCATCCCTGATGCATTCATCAATTATTTTCTTGCAAGTTTGGAATGAATCGAATTCCAATGCTATCATCAAGCCAAAACTTCGCAATTCCTTAATAGAAGGATGAACAAGCAATTTGCGGAACAAAAATTCCTTCTCCTTCACCCTTTTCATCAAATCAGAATCAACCAAAACTTCCAACGCTGCAAGACCCGCAGCACAAGAAACAGGATGTCCGCCAAATGTGGTGATGTGGCCTAAAGGCGGATTATCGCTGAGCGATGACATTAGCTTTTGGGATGCAATAAAAGCTCCAAGCGGCATACCTCCTCCGAGTGATTTTGCAAGTAACAGAACATCGGGGATAACACCATAATGCTCGAATGCAAACAGTTTTCCGGTTCTTCCGAATGCAGTTTGCGCTTCATCAAAAATTAAAAGCGATCCCGTTTCTGAGCACCGATCCCGCAGAGCAATCATAAATTCTTTGTCAGCAATTCTAATTCCGGCCTCACCCTGAACCGGCTCAATAATTACACCGGCTGTATTTTCAGTTATTAAGTCCAGATCGCTTACCGAATTAAATTCCAAACGTTTTATTCCCGGTAGCAGCGGAAGAAACGGCTGCCTCAACACATCGCTGCCAATCAAACTCAGCGAACCTTGTGTACTGCCATGATACGCCTTATTAAAGCAAATTATTTCCGGTCTTCCAGTGGCTTTTTTTGCAAGCTTCATCGCCCCTTCTGTCGCCTCACTGCCTGAATTCGTAAAATAAATGCTGTGTAACTGAGCCGGAAGGTGTTTTGAAAGCAATGAGGCAAATCTTACCTGCGATGATTGCACGAACTCGCCATATACCATCAGATGCATGTGCTTATCTGCTTGCTGTTTAACTGCTTCAATAACTTTTGGATGGGAGTGGCCGAGATAACTTACGGAGATACCGGAGATCAAATCAAGATATTTCTTTCCGGCAGAATCAATGAGAAACAAACCTACTGCCTTTTCAAACTCAAGCATTAAAGGTGCAGGACTTGTTTGTGCGAGGTGCTGGAGGAATGCATGCCTTTCGGCCATAAAATAAAGTGAGGCCTGGCTATGGTAAAACCTGGTTTGCAGATTCTACCAATTTGCCGTCAGAATAATAATTCACCCATTCTACATTACCATTCATATCCCACTTGACAAACCTGCCGTGAGATTTCCCGTCTCTGAAATTTCTTTCAAACTCTTTCATTCCGTTAGGATACCACGCGATGAAAGCTCCGTCTTCCTTTCCGTCCTTAAAATGCCCTTCCGAAGCTTTCCGTCCGTTTTTGAAATAGGTTGTTGACAGGCCATCCTCTTTTCCCATGTTGTAATGGCGCACCCATTTGATCTGCCCCGAGCGATACCATTGTCATACCACTCGGTCCATGGGCCATCCTTTACTCCATCTTTGAAATTTGCTTCGGCTACTAATTTTCCATCTGCATACCAATAAGGCCACTTGCCTTCTTTTTTGCCTTTCTTGTAAGTTCCTTCGGCTTTCTTTTGGCTGTTGCCATACCAGAATTGCCAGTAGCCCTCTTTGGAATCATCATAGTAATTTCCTTTTGATTCAATCTGACCGTTTTCGGCATAGGTTTTCCATTCTCCTTCACGCTTATCGTTTACATATAGACCCTCCTCCATGACCTGGCCATTGGAATGCCATTTCATGAAATCTCCTTCATACTTTCCATTTTCATGGTAAGCTTTTGAAGCTTGTTGGCCGTTGGCATAATAAGTAGCCGAATTCCCATCAATTTTTCCGTCTTTGTAAAATTCTTTCGCTCCTATGCTGCCATCTTCAAAATAAAAAATGGACACGCTGTCCTTAAGGCCTTGCTTATAGAACTCAACAAATTTCAGCTTGCCGCTCTGATACCACGTAGTTGCCTGCCCGTGCTCGATTCCCTCTTTGTAAAGCACTTCCTTTTTTTTCTGCCCGTTCTCATAAAACTCTGTGTATTTCAGCTTCTGCATGAATTCACCTCTGCCGATGTAGGTGATGACAACGCTTGGACTGCCGCTGGCATAGGTTTTCAGAATGACGTCATAAGGATTGTTCTTAAAAGAACATCCCGCCAGTAAAAGCGACACTAAGCCAGACCAGAATAGTTTCACTAAAAAACGCCCCCGTGTTTTAAAAAGAGTCCCAAATATAAAAAAATCAGATTGGGGCTTATTTGAGATAAGGCAGGATTTCATATTACCTGTACAAAGACTACCGGTGCTTGATAGTTTTAATAATAAATTTTGAACTCTCTGTTGTCAATTCAGCTAAGTAAATTCCAGAAGGCAGTGATTTCATATCCAGCTTTTCACAGTAAGTTCCGGGAGCGTATAATTTCGGATCTTTCCCCAGCATAACTTTCCCGTGGAGATCGTAAATCACAATTTTTATCTGCTGCGGAATTTCAATTTCAAAAGAAATATGCAGTTGCTCATAAAAAGGATTGGGAAAAACAAATACCCCATCATCCCCGGCATATTGGGCTGGCAAGCCTACTGTCGTATCCTGCGAGAGATCAATCACAAGAACGGGAAGTGAAAAAGTATCGCATATCGGGTTTGAGCATGCATTGTTGCATGTGATCAACTGAACGTTGTAAATCCCGCCTTCAGAATATGCATGGGCGGAAGTGTTTCCGGTTGCGGTATTGATCTGTGAGTTTTCATCATCAAAGTGCCACTCAAAAGTATTTCCATTAATGGAAAGACTGTAGAAGCTGATTTCTACGCTGTCTTCATTCTGACCGATGATTGCCGGAAACGGCAGATACCCGAATACGGATGCAGGGTCGAAACAACGAAGTGAGTCAATGAAGTCAAGGCTCTGATAGATCATGTTTCCATTTATGACCCAGGCAGAAACCTTTAAAAGAGGAATCCCGTAATCCGGTGAAAGCCATTTGTATTCTACAATTTGGTTGGGAATGATCTGTGATGGCAGGAAATCTGCAAGTGAAATCGTGTCATTCTGAAAAACCACACTATCATAATTATAAACCACAGATTTAACTTTCAAAACATCATTGAATGTTCCATAAGGCGTTTTAAGCGTTCCCCAGCCTTCAACGGTGTTGTAGCGGTGCTGACCATGATTGTAATAAAATGAAATGGGAAGGCTGATTCCGGGAATCGAGTCTACTTGCAGAGAAAAATTACTGTAAGAGGAATCCACATTGCCGTATTCAACCGGAAATTTGTAAACCCGGTCCGGATTTTCATACTCCACAACCACAGGAAATCCGGAAACTCTCGCACCAACTGCCACCTGCTCAAGCGCATTCTGCCTGAGATCAAAAAAATTATAGATGTCCTTAATTGTGGTGATTCCAAGATTGATGGAATCGGAGCCCACTTCAGCGAGATCAAATTTATTAGCCCAGTTTGATAAGCACGTTGTGCCGCAACTGAAATTACATGAGCCTGCGCATATAAATGTGGGAGTCCCGTTGTTTACACAACTATTGTAGCAACCGGGATAACAAAAGGCGTTGCAGGAGAGCAAATAAACCGCACCAAATCCCGTGCGGTTCGGGTCAATATATCGTGTGACTCTCTGAGAAACCGGGGTAAAACTTGAATAGTCCCAGGTAACTCCCGCCCCGCTCAGTTGGTAGTTGTAGTTGCCAATTTCCAGCAAACTTATCTGGCTTACTATGAAACTATCCTGCGGTGAAGCAAAATCAGAGCTCACGTAAACGGATTGAGCCATTGCTATGGAACAAAAAAGCAAGGGGAATGGCAGGAGGAGTATTTTAAAATTGAGCTTCATTTTTCTGTTAAATACAAGTAAATTAGGAAGGTAGAACTATATCATTCGTAGAGTGACCAAAGTTAGAAAAAGAGTCTAACATCAAGGATAACTAAAAAGACAAAGCACGAGAATTTACTTAGAGTCAATTACGTATAAAATTACCCGATTCAATGGTTAGTTTTCTGTTTTTGACTATGAATTCAGAAAGCATTAAATTCCATACTTAAACCAAATGGATCGCCTTTTCTTCAAATACCTCGCCCCATTCCTTGCCATCTCTATCATCCCTACGCTGGCGATAGTGCTTATCCTTTTCTTTTTTATCCGTAACAACATTACCGAATTAGAAGACAACCTGCTGCGGCATGATACGGAAACGCTTTCCAAAATTGTGGCCGACAAGAATGAGGCGATTGCCCAAATGGAGGGGTTTTACATCGAGAGAGAAATCGAAAATGTTCAGGCAAGGCTCACCGCCATGCAACTTCACCCGGACTTCATCAACATGGAAACCGAAAATATTAATGCCTATGCTGAAAATCTTTTCGCCCAGGATGCTTCCATCATGGAACTCACAGTAATAGACAGGAGAGGTGATATGATCTATCAAAAATTCAGCTCACTCTCACTTGAACTGGATGAACCCATAAACATGAGCACCGAAGAAGTTTTTCATGAACTGGAGAAAAAAGCAGCATTCACCTCACCAATCGAAATATCGAACATCACCCAGTTACCATTCGTAACGCTCGGTCAACCGATCCTCGACAATGCCGGCTCATTTGCTGGCGGCATCATCGTCAAGCTGGATTTGAAATTCATCAATGAAATCGTTTCATCAAAAAAATTCGGTGATGGAGGATACATGTTCCTGGTATCCAAGCGGGGCCAGTTGATAGCGCACCCTTCGATGAAGGAATTTTATCAAAACCCCGACTACACCAGGTATGAATATATTAACGACATCGTAAGAAAAAAGAATGGTACGCTGTGGAGTGAAGACAACCTGATCTCATTCAGCACAAATAAATTTGGCTGGGCTACTATAGTCTTAATGCCAGCTTCTGAGGCTCTGGCTTCCGTTGAACACAATAAACAAACCATTCTTTCTTTCATAAACGCCACCCTGCAGTCTATAGCTTATTTCACGGTACTTATTATTTTATTTGGATTTCTGATCGCCATTGCTGCAACGATTTTCATTTCAAAACGCATCATCGGCCCTGTACTCAACTTCACGAATGCAACCAGAAGAATTTCCGAAGGAGAACTATCACTTAAAATCGAAAAACAGTCGAATGACGAAATCGGGGAGCTAACCGATTCTTTCAACAAAATGACCGAGGAACTGAAAAAAGAACGGGAAGAACTTATTAAGAGCAATGAGTTCATTAAAAAACAAGCGGAAGAGATCATCAGCCAGCACCTGCTTTCAAAGGAACAAAATGCCAGCCAGAATATTTCCGAATTGGAAAAACCTTTTAATCGCCTCAAGATTTATTTGCGGGAAATGAAAGAACAGGGAAACGGTAAATCAGAACAAGTAAGTGAAGTATTGAACGACATCGAGCAGATTGATGCTTTCATGAAGGACCTTTTCGAACATTCAAATATTACACCCAATGTCAGGGACTTTACGCCCGTAGATTTCCTGGAAGCTTTCAAAAGCGCCATGGAAAAGCTTCAGGGAGAAATAAAAAAAACCAACGCCAGCATCCGATGCACACCACTGCCGAATATCAAGGCGCTGCGTTCGAGCATTGTGCAGCTTTTTGAGAATCTGCTGAGCAATGCAATTAAATATAAAAGTGAACGGCCCGTGGAAATTGTTGTTTCAGCCGAGGACAAAGGCAGTGAGTGGCAATTCACAATCAGGGATAACGGAACGGGTATCCCTCAGGATGAAGCAGCAGACATTTTTCATGTTCGGGAAAAACGAGTTAACGGACATTCAAAGCTCAACTTCGGACTTGCGCTCTGTAAAAATATTGTCGAGCGGCATGGGGGCAAGATATGGGTCGAATCGCAGGTTGGACGGGGAAGCTCATTTTATTTTACTGTGAAGAAATACTGATTATCTTAGGCCGGATGTAAGTTTGCCAAGGATTGTTTGGTGGATATTGATTTTGTAAAAAATGGGTATATATCCATGTACAAGTCATTTGTGTCTTTCACTTTTGTAATTATCTGCTATAGCGCCTACTCACAAGATTCAACTTCTGTTCAGGATGAGATTTTTACAATTGTAGAACAAATGCCTGAATTTCCAGGTGGGGAGATTGAACTCCTAAAATATTTGGCTAGCGTAAAATATCCCGTGATCGCGAAAGAAAACGACATTATGGGAATGGTTTACATTCGGTTCGTAATTGATACAGCAGGGAAAGTTACAAAGTAGACTTAGTAAAAGGGGCAGATAAGCTTCTAAACGAAGCAGCTCTCAGCCATGTGATGGCTATGCCAAACTGGAACCCCGGAGTACAAAAAGGTAAAAAGGTTGCAGTTCAATATGTAGTTCCTATAAAGTTCAGTATAGCTAAATATCAGGGACCAAGCTCTGATGATATACTCAGAGGAGAAGATTATTATAATAAAGGGGTAGTGTCGTTTGAGAACGGCAACTACGCCAAAGCATTAAAGCACTTCAACCTTGCACTTGAAAACAATGAAAATGATTTAGAAGCTCTCTATAATAGAGCGATATGCAGGTTCAAACTTGGCGATAAGCAAGGTGCATGCTCAGATTGGCTCTCCCTTATACAAAAAGGCGATTCTGAGGCTCAAAATTTACTGAAACAATATTGCGAATAACTTAGACCTCACCTCAGCACCACAATCATCCCCTTCATAATTTCCTTTGCCTTACTTCTGGTTCCCATGTAGTAAATAACATAAGGATACCCTCCGGTAGGAACATATTCATCCTTGTAATAACCATCCCACCCGATTTCGGGATCGCGGCTTTCAAAGATCTGCTCTCCCCAGCGGTTGAAGATGTACATTTCGAAATAAGTAAGGCCAAATGATCTGATGTGGTAAACATCATTCTTACCATCACCATTCGGAGTGAATGATGCAGGAGCAAAAATTATCGGCTGCTGCTCTACGCAAACCTCAAGTTGAAATGTGTCTTTGCAATTACCTTCATTCTGGCCGGTAAGGGTAACAATATAAATTCCCGTATCCGCATATTCATGAACCGGATTCGTGCCAAAGGAATATGAATCAATCTTACCATCTCCGAAATCCCACATGCCGGAAGTGATCCCATCGCTGAGATCAATGAATTCATAAAAAGGATCTTGTTGCGTGATGCAGCGGTCTCCGGGATTTCTTGAGAAAAATGCCTTGATCGGATCATAGCCAGGCAGATCAATGCTTTCTTCAATGAAACATCCGGTAGTTTCGCTTGTAATCTTGACGGTATAAGTTCTGCTAACCGGTGCTACGATGTCTTTTGTTGTTACAACAGGATTTGTGTTCCATTCAAAAGCGTAAGAGTCTGCCGGCAAAACCGTGAGATTTGCAAAGCCTTGTTCTCCATAACAGAGTTTTGGATTGGTCACCGCTGAAACCAGAATTTCAGAATACACTGAAAGGCCAATCGAGATCTCAACCGATTCTGAGCATCCATCAGAAACCGTTACGGAATATGTTGTCGGCACAGTTGGCTTTACAGTTTGAAATTGCCCCGGACTTAATCCGTTATCCCAGTTAAATGTGAAATTATTTCCGGAACCGCCATCAGCGGATACGGCAAGGTTCACAAAAGCATCAAAGCAAATTGTAGAATCGGTGAAATTGGAAGATGCCGTAATCGGTTCACCGACAATTGTATTAATGAATTCGGAAACCGCACAATCTCCTGCGCCATACGTGTAAGTGATCTTGTGAATGCCCGGACCGGCAACAGACGGATTGAAGAAACTATCCACCACTCCATTGCCAACAAAAGTGCCGCCTGATGGTGTTGCCGTCAGTGGAATCGAAGTATCCTTGAAGCAATAAAAATTGTCAATCGCATCAAACTGAACATCAGCCAACGTATCAACATGAAGTAAATAATAATTGAAACAACTATCGGGCAACGTCACATAAACAACTGCGTGATCTCCGATTCCTGCAATTCTTGGGTCAAAGGTGCCGGCAACTGCATCGGTGATTGCATTGCCCTGGTAATGAAACCAAATTCCTCCCGGTGGAGTGGCAGAGAGATTAATCGGGGAAGATAATTCGCATAAACCAATCACCGGTTGTATCTCTGGTGTTTCAATGATAATGAATACAACACTATCAGTGCAAGTATAGTCAGTATAATAAACCGTATGCACTCCGGGACCTGCTGTTGCAGGATCAAAATATCCGGGATAATTTGAGACTGCAATTCCAGGTCCAGACCATGTACCGCTCCACGGTTCCACAATATCCAGTTTCACGGGAGGTGTATATTCGCAGAGGCGAATTGTGTCAGCAAAAATTTTGGTTTGCCGGACATACATAATGAGCGTATCTGTGCAGCCAGCATTATTGTAGATCAACACATCATTGAAATTCCCACCGCCAAGCGATGGGTCATAAAGTCCTGTCGAGGGATTCACAATCCCAACTCCTGACCATGTTCCACCGGGAGGACTTCCGGGTGGCAATAAAAATGGAGTTTGCTGAGGACATGCAGCCTGATCGAATCCGGCAGAAATATTCTCGACAAAAAGATCAACCACTCCAGTGCATCCTCCAACCATTGTGTAAGTCAGCGTGTGCAATCCAGGGCCCGCAACTCTTGGATCGAACCTTCCTAAAGCGGCATGAATAATACCAGGTCCGCTCCAGATTCCTCCGGCAGGTGAGAACGTCAGCACGTAATAAGGCTGAAACGAACTGCAAACAGTGTCAGCGCCTTGCAGGGTCATCCCGGCAACATTCACGCGCTTCGTTCCACTGCATCCGTTTGGCGCGTAGTACGTCACGTCATATTGACCAGGAGTTGAGGGATTAAACAATCCAGATGAATCAATAAAAGGACCAACCCAATATCCTCCCGGTGGTGCCGGATTGCTCACCTGGAAAGGAGGTGTACCGGGACACGCAGCCTGCGTTGGACCCGCCCCGAATTGAATCACGTTGATAACAACCGAAGCAGTGCATCCCGCGTTGATGTCAGTGTAAGTAACTGTGTGCGGCCCGACAGAAGTATTGAATCCACGAAATCTTCCGGTGATGGTATCGGAGTTCACCATTCCGTCACCGCTCCAAATTCCACCCGGTGGACTTGCAGTAAGAAAAATCGCAACGTTCCTGCAAATCGTTGTGTCAGCTGTCGGATTGGTGATCACCGGAGCAGTTAAAACGGTAATGTTCTTTGTGGCAACATCAGCAGCTGCCGGCCCTGCATCATCAACGGTGAGAGAATATGTTGTAGTTGAAGTAGGGCAAACTGTATGAGGACCATCTGTTGCAGGCAATCCGCTTGACCATGTATAGACATAAGTGCCCGGTGTTCCCCCGGTCACATCAGCTTCCAGTTCGATGCAATCCCCCGGACAAATAATTTCATCACTAGCATCAATCTCCGCATCTAGTGGACAATCATTCACAATAAAACTTCCCTGTGCAGACAATTCCCATAGCTCGCCACAAACGTCAATGAAATAAGAAGTGAAAACAAGGCCATATGTGCCGCTTTGATCTATCGGGTGACTAAAGGTCAATTGAATTGTGGATGTCGTTCCACCTGAGCAATTCATCGGAATTGCACCTACAACATTTGGAGCATTCGGTCATGTGAGAGAAAATGACTGCGCATATATTGAATCGCATGGGACTTGCTGATCCAGCATAACTGTGATTGAATTGCTAAAGCAGGTTGGATTCGGTATCGGCAGAAAATTCGGATCCTCCGGCTCATCCACAACAACTTCCCAAGCAGCAGTCCAGCCGTCACAGGTAACAGAACCATCCGAGACAAAATGAAGTGTCATGCAGCCGCTCGTTGCGGTTAATGTTCCCGGCATTCCACCCGGATTGGTGGTTGGATCTCCCGAATACGGGCCGCCAATCCTTGGTGAAGAAATATTCGGACCGTCAAAAATGCTGAGCGTATCAAAAAGATACTCCGTGCAGAATGAACCGAAGGTTAAAACAATGCTGCTTGCACCGGGCACGCAGATCGAGAAAGTATAGTTTTCATTATTGTCAAAATGCCCGGACAACTGCCCGTCATCACTATCGAGCAATGTTCCTTCACACTCATCGGTGCTGCCATCGGTCATGTTGATGGTGACCTGTGCAGAAAGAGAAAAGGAAAACAATAGAGTTACCCAAAGCAAGGCAAACTTGTCGGCAATATGCTTTGGAGTGAATTTCATTTATAATCCGATGCCTGATTAAAATCACTTAACTATTGTTACTTCAGGAGTAGTAAGCGTATTACTCCAATGCCCTGCCCTGTCCTTCAGTTTAATTTCAAATCGCGTTGTTTCAGAGCTGCCGTTTCCCAGTAAAAAAGTATTTCTAATAGTGATTCCAATGGTTCCTGTAATAGCAAGCGAATTGCTATCAGGTGTCAACGGCCTTACATAGAAATAATCCGGATTGACAAGGCGCAGGTCGTGAACCGCGAGCGGCAATGAATCGGCATTCCAGTAGCCAATGTCTCCGTCACCATCTTCATATTCAATCACCATTCTTATAGAATCAACGAATTGAACAACTGTGTCTGGTTCGACTGACTTGAGAGTTATTTTCGGAATGACGTCAAGAAGTGGTTCCTCATCTTCAGAGCAGGAGCTTAAAAAAAACAAACAGAGCATTGCAATTCCTGCACATAACCTCACCCTGAAGCGAGTTGCCTCACCTAAATCCTCTCCTTCGGAGAGGATTTTAAAGACAAAGGTTTCGGACTCCCTCTCCTTCGGAGAGGGGCGGGGTGAGGCAAAGTGTCTGTAACATCGTTTCAATTTTTTCATTCTCAATCAAGTAACACCAGTGTAAAGTAAGTTTTGAAAATGTCTTCGCTGTATTTTGAAGGAATTTCTGTTACATCATTCTGCGGATCCTGTACATAGATGCGAATGAAGATATTGTTCCCGGGAATACCGTAATCGTAAGGATTGATATTGATCTTGTGATAATAACTAACCGCAGATCCGTCATAGCCTGAAGCCGTTATCGGAGAAGAAACGATCTGAAGATTTTCCTCAAAGGCGTTTGCAAAATCATTCATCTTAAGGGAGAACTTCACTTTATTATGCAACAAAGCAGTCGTTGCTGTTGAATCGTCCGTCAGACTGAACCAAATGTCAATCGAACTGGAGCCAATGGGAATTTTCATCGCACCATTGGGATATCTTGCATATGGTGCATTTATGCCTGCCGGTGTTGCAATAGCTCCCAGCATTTGCGGCTGCTTGTTGGGAAGCACAGGCTTGTTGCCAAAAACATCCGGGGCACCAGCCTCAATCCAGTTTGCTATGTTTTGTATGTAGCCATCTTTTTTGCTGTTCCAATCAGAACCCGGATCAATGGATAGCGGCATGATGCCTGAATTGCCATTGAGGTCTTGCGTAAGACGGAAGTAGATCATGGACTTATTTTTATCTCCCGGCACTACACGGTACTGAAAAGTGCCAAGCGTATCATTCTTGATAATCGGATGATAAACCAAAGTATTGTAAGCGCTCTCTGTTGTGCGGTAGTCAGGCTCGAATGTTCCGTCATGGCAGCCGGAATTGGCGCAGGTTGGCTGCAGGATATTTTTATGAATTCCAGCGAATGAATTTGGATCTAATGTCGGAGTTTGTGAAGTGTCAATCTGATCGTTGATGTTGTCATAAGGGTTTGGTGGGAGATCGGTGGAACAGGCGGACAGCAGCAGTGAAATTAAAATCGTCAGGTACGAAGCAATCCCCCTTCCAAAGCTTTGAATAGCGGATTGCTTCGGTCGCGGCAAGGCTCGTTGCGGTGCGCTTCCTCGCAATGACGTGTTAAATTGAGTTTGTGCCGCTTCATTTTTGCTCAAGGAAAGTTGTGAACTCCTGACGAGGGCGCTGCGAGTGCGAGTTGTAGAAGAAAAGAAATTGGTACGCGCCAAAGAAGCGTATTGAGAGAAATGCAAATCATCCCGCTGCATGCCCGCAAAGCCTGCCCTTTCCCCTTCGCCTACACTCATAGGCATCACGCAAGGGGGACAGTTTAATTCGGGCATCGCTGTTGTCATTCTCATTAATTAAATCATAATTATATCCTGTCGAAAAGGGAACGGGCATCGGCATCAAGCAAACCGTTGTACAAAACATCGTTACGGTTTATTCCGAGAATGTCGGCAATCGTTGGGACGCAATCGGTGGCATCGCCAACGGGATTAGTTTCTGAGCCGACCTTAAGGTTTGCGTCAATGCCGGGGCCAACCATGAGGCTGAACATTCTGCGGGCGTTGTGATCGCTGTTGTGGTCGTAAGCCTTCCAGTCGTTTTCATCGAGTATCGGATTCGGGGCGAGGCTTCTGCCGTGTTCGGGCGTAAGCACCAGGGCTGTTTTTCCCGCCATTTCGGGCACTTGTGTCTGGATGAAATTCCAGATGTGGCCAACGGCATGATCGGCACGGTGCATCGCGCGCAAATAACTGCTGAAGCTGCTATGACAACTGTCAATGGAATTGTAGTTGATAACGGTTAGCGTGGGCTTGAACCATTTGATAACCTCGCAAGCATAACCCGTGATCTGCAATTCGGCAGAATCATTCACGGGCGGGAAAGCGATCTGACCTGAGGTTTTTTTAAGGAACATGCTTCTCAGAAATTCCTTGATGTCATTTTTTTCATCTTCGGTATTGTGAATTCCGGGAAGGCTGCCGGTGCGCGCCTGATAAACCTGGTCGAGAAATCCTTTCATCTCGTACATCGGGGCCAGCTCTTCCTCCGGATGATAAACTTTAGCGTTACCAAGATTTTGTTCGCCAGAGTTTCCGAAAATCACGCTGGGAGCTATGAAGTTCGCTCCATACTCGGCACCGTAATCCGGATGATCGCTGTAGTTCAGCAATTGCGTGGAGTTGCCGATGCCATTCCCGATAAACCAAACTTTTGATGCCGGAGCGCCAAGATGCCTGCGCACGTATTCGAAAATCGTAGGATGCACGGGACGATTTCTCAAACCTGCCGTTCCATAATATCCTGATGAAACCGTGGTGAGTCCGTTGTAATGTCCTGTTCCGCTTTTCGAAAAAGTGACTTCCGGGAAAAGTGTTCCCTGCAATTGAAGCGGAGCAGAAAGTATTTGCGGAATCGGGATGCTGCCGGGCGTGCCGGGCGCGGGCGGATCGGTGCCATAAACCCGCTTTTCATTCGGGCCTGGTTGCTGTCCATCGAGAATATTCAGCATGATGTTCCCCTCAAACGGCAATCCCTGACTGTCTGATAAGTATCTCTGCAAAACGGATTCCTGCTGGCGTACTCCACCGGCAAACAAAACATAAACCACATGCTCTGCCATTTGAAAGCCGGATTTTGCAAACAATCTGCCGGATGGCAAAATGTAAGGAACAGCAAATGTTGCTGCGGCAGCGAGGGAGGATGATTTGATGAATTTTCTGCGTTGCATGTCGTTAAACGTTAAATGTTATTGGGTCGTTGCTTTGCTCTTTTTAGATAGTTAACTCTTCTCAATAAAAGCGGTACTCATCAGCCAGCGAAAACGCCATGTACACTAACTCAGGCGTCACGTTTTCGTGCGATTGTAAATAATTCCTGAAATATTCTTTTTCCAATTCAGTAGGTGGACGGACGAAAAAACGTGTGTAAGTTTCTTCAATGAATGCATCAATATCAGCACGCATCAATGAATCCGGTGGAAGAACAACCTCAGGCCTGTTCATAAAATTGCTGATGATCACTTCGTGAATCAGGTCTTTATCGCCAAAGGCTTCCGTGATGTCTGTCAGTTGAATCAGCCCGCTGGAGGAAAGCGCCTGCTGAAAAAGATTCGCGTGGAGAATTGCCAGGTATTGCCCGGGGCTTTTCAGCTTGTTCTTTTCGGCATTGGGCGGGATTGAAGGAACTTCGTTAACTCCATAGATGACGTCTTTTTCTTTGTTGCAGGAGAGGAGAAAAGCTATTAAAGAGAAAAGTAGGATTCGTTTTGTTATTCTTCGCATCGAGTAAGCCTCACCTAAATCCTCTCCAAAGGAGAGGACTTTAAATGTAGTAATCTTCGGACTCTCTCTCCTTTGGAGAGGGGCGGGGTGAGGCCTAAAAGTTCGCATACTCATTGGTGATCATTATTTTTTTCTGCACTTTCTGAAAGTCATGATCGTAGTAAAAGTCCTGCATCAAATCGTTCACCTCTGATGTTGTAGGGAAGCGGGCAAGCAGGTTGAGATAGGCCCACATGATCATTCCTTCGTAAAACTCTCTTGAGGAAGTCAGTATTGCCAAACAGTCGCCACGGTTTTGGCCGTTCTTACCGAAAAGGTTTACAGAATTATTGTTCTCCACCATTTCCCACGCTGCTGCAAATTCTGATTCTGTCGGGAAGCGGTAAAATAAATTGTCAAACGTGGCGCGAATGAAATTGAATGTGTTCATATTGATCTGGTCGTACACGTAATTGTTGGAAAGCCTTTGATATATCTCATCGATTTCGATCAATCCTTCTTTGTATTCATTTTTGATCTTCAAAATACTCTCCAGCTTTTCAATTTCCAGTGATGCCCTCCCGGAGCTGATATAATTGCCCGGAGGCACTGTGTCTCCGCTTAGGGAGTCAACTAAAAGCGTCCTTTGAAACTGATTGACCCATTCCATGATCTCTGCATCAGAATCACCTTCGATCATGCGAGCTTTCGACATGTCATAAAACCTCTGGTAGTAAGCATGCTTGTAGGAAGTATCCCCTTCAATCCATAAAGTGTCCGTTTGAAGCCGCACAACCAACGCAGCCCGTACTGATGTATCCAGGTTATGCGCTTTTAAAAAAGCAACGACTGAGTCCATTTCGGCATTGAGTGGCTCCCGACCGATGAGATCAATAAAGGTGCGGTTTATATAGTTCTGAATGAGAACAGTCGGTACGTTGTTTGGATTGGGCGGATTATTGTCGGTGATCAGTTCAGGGTCTTCTTCGCATGACGATAGCAACAGAAAAAGCGGGAGAATCCAATATCTTTTCATGACCTGAATGAGCGGCAACTAAAGTTAATTATTAAAACCAGCCGCAGCAAAGATTGGGTGTTAAGTTAAGCGCTTAAAACCGTTTCCTGAAAGACATTTTCAGAGCTTTTCCGGGAAAACCAGCCTCTCCCCGCCCCTCTCCGAAGGAGAGGGAATCCAATCTGCAGGTTATTTAAGGATATTAAAACCTGCAAGGTTGGTGATGATCTATTTGACGAAGCACGTTCCTGTTAATCCGCCCGGTTGTGCATCTCTTTGATGATGCGGGCTTTGAATTCTTCCTCCGCCTTGTATAGTAGGGCAACTTTCTTTATTGGCAACAAGCTTTTGAATTCAGCGTGATATTTTTTCA
>CAYOYI010000009.1:0-5563 GCA_964408105.1 uncultured Chitinophagaceae bacterium
AGGCGGACATAGCTTCGGTAAGGCCCACGGTGCTCACGATCCTGCCCTTCAGGGACCTGAACCGGAAGCTGCGGGAATCGAAGAACAGGGCTTTGGCTGGACTAGTAAGTACAAAACAGGAAAAGGCCCCGATACCCTTACGGGCGGCCCGGAAGTGACATGGACCAAAACTCCAACAAAATGGAGTAATAACTTTTTTGAAAACCTGTTTAACTATGAATGGGAATTGACAAAAAGCCCCGCAGGAGCGAAGCAGTGGGTGGCCAAGGATGCAGATGCCATCATTCCCGATGCTTACGATCCATCAAAAAAGCATAAACCCACCATGCTTACTACAGATCTTTCTTTGAGGTTTGACCCCGCATACGAGAAAATTTCCAGACGTTTCTACAAGAACCCTGATGAATTTGCAGATGCGTTTGCCCGCGCTTGGTTCAAGCTGACACATCGTGATATGGGGCCTATAGCGCGCTATCTCGGTCCTGAGGTGCCCAGGGAAGAATTGATCTGGCAAGATCCGCTTCCAAAGGTCACGCACAAACTGATTGAGAAAAAAGATATTACAACACTGAAGAAGAAGATTCTTGATTCGGGATTAACAGTTTCTCAATTAGTATCTGCTGCCTGGGCGTCAGCATCAACTTTCCGCGGCTCAGATAAACGTGGTGGCGCAAACGGTGCGCGAATTCGCTTTACTCCGCAGAAAGATTGGGAAGTAAACAATCCTTCTCAATTGAATAAAGTCCTGAAAGCATTGGAAGGAATTCAGCAGAAGTTCAACAGCTCGCAGAAGGGAGGTAAGAAGGCCAAGCAAGTATCGCTTGCCGACCTGATTGTCCTGGGTGGCTGTGCTGCGGTTGAGAAGGCGGCAAAAAATGCCGGTTACAACGTGACCGTGCCTTTCACTCCGGGACGGGTTGATGCCACGCTGGAGCAAACGGATGTGGAAGGATTCGGCTACCTCGAGCCTGCAGCTGACGGTTTCCGTAACTACAAAAAGAAAACTTACACGGTCTCCGGTGAGGAAATGCTGGTGGACAAGGCGCAATTGTTAACGCTTACCGCACCCGAGATGACGGTGCTCATTGGCGGAATGCGCGTATTGAATACAAACTTTGATAACTCAAAACACGGTGTATTCACGAAACGTCCAGGCACGCTTACTAACGACTTTTTCGTGAATCTCCTTGATATGAGTACAACATGGAAGGCGATTTCACAAGCGGAAGATTTGTTTGAGGGTTGCGACCGCAAGAGTGGTAAAGTAAGATGGACAGGCACCCGTGCGGACCTTATCTTCGGTTCTAATTCTGAGCTGAGGGCGCTTGCTGAAGTGTATGCATGTGAGGATGCCAGGGAGAAGTTCGTGAATGATTTTGTTGCAGCGTGGGACAAGGTGATGAACCTTGACCGGTTTGATCTGGCGTAATTTAGGGAAGCTTTATAATAAAGGTGGCCTGGGTAATGACCGCCTTTATTATTTGAATGCGGAAAACTTACCGCAAGGAATCCTGCTGATTTTGGCTATTGTTGCAGGGGTAAGAGCAGTTGCGTTTGAAGTTCTCAAGTACCTTTTTTAAATCGTACCGTATTTAAGGCAAGCCATTCAGTGGCGCTTCGTATATCTGCGATAAATAAGTCTTAGTTTTAGACAGATTTCATTCAAAATCCCTATTAAAATGAAAATATTTCTTTCCGTATTCGTTTTCATAAGCTTTACGGCTTTTGCTCAAACTCATGAATTGCTTCAGACTGAAGAATCGCCTGAGACGCAGATTGTAGAAGCCTCGTGCGGCTCATGCAATTTTGGTCTGAAAGGAGGTTGTCACCTTGCAGTGAAAATTGACGGCAAGGCTTATCCTGTTGACGGCTCAAAACTTCACGACCATGGTGATCCGCACTCACGTGACGGCATGTGTAATGCAGTAAGGAAGGCCGAAGTTTCGGGAGAAATCGTTAAGGGACGTTTCAAAGCGACCAGCTTTGTTGTGCTTCCGAATGAGGAGAGCGATAAAGAATAGCCAGCATTCAGTTAGCCACCACTTTCGTTACCATTGCTTTTTGGGAATCGGTCAGAACGACTATATAGATTCCCTTCCCGAATTGTGTGATGTTTTTTTTTCTCGAAAAATTAACGGAGGAATCATTAAGAGTTTCTTTATGAACCGTTGAGCCGAGTGTGTTTTTAACTTCAAGCGTGTAAGTTCCATTCATAGCCGCTTCAAACTCAATATTGAATTTCCCGTTATTCGGATTGGGATAGATGACGAATGAATTCTCGGCCGCAACATCATCCATTGAGGTTATTACCGTCACGCTGATTGCCTGCGACTCGCAATCATTGTCGTCAACCACCGAATAGCTGCCACTCACCGTGGCAGTGTGGCTTTGATTTGTTGCTCCAGCGATCGCTTGACCGTTTCTTTGCCATTGATAGCTTGACGATATGCCTGCCGATAGAACATTGCCATTTTGAGTAATGGTCGGAAGATCATTCACCGTCATGGTAATTGTGTTAGAAGTCGCATTGGCGGGATTCGCGCAGGAAGAATTGGAAGTCATTACACAGATCACCGCATCGTTGTTGGTAAGCGCTGATGATGTGAATGTGCTGTTGCTTCCGGCATTTGTTCCGCCAACCTTCCATTGATAGGTTGGAGCCGAGCCGCCATTGCCTGGCGTAGCCGTAAACGTTACTGACTCGCCTTCGCAGGTTGGGTTGCTTCCTGAAGTGATCGCAATTGCTACGGAAGCAGCACCCGCCTGATTCACAGTCATGGTGATGGAGTTTGAAATTGCAGTTGTTGGATTCGCGCAGGTTGCATTGGATGACATCGAGCACGTGATGACATCATTGTTCGAAAGAGTCGTAGATGTAAATGTATTTCCGCTTCCGACAGTCGCTGAATTCTTTTTCCACTGAAATGTTGGTGTTCCGCCATTCGTTGGTGTGGCCGTAAATGTTACTGACTCACCAACGCAAATGTTATTTGAGCCGCTGGTGACTGCAATAGAAACGGAAGGAATAACACTGTTTGTCAATGTCATCGTTATCGAATTGGAAGTAGCCTGCGCAGGATTCACGCAGGTGGCGTTGGAGGTCATCACACAGGAGATAACGTCATTATTTACAAGTGAAGATGAAGAGAAAGAAGGATTGTTTGTTCCGACATTCGAACCATTCTTTTTCCATTGATAGGAGGGAGTTCCGCCATTGGTTGGGGTTGCCGTAAATGTAACGGGAAGGCCTGAACATCCCGAATTGGTGCCTGCTGTTATCGCTATTGAAACGGAGGGAACTGCTGCAGTAGTTACGGTCATTGTTATTGAGTTTGATGTTGCTTGCGTTGGATTTGCACACGCAGAATTTGAAGTCATCACACAACTGATCACATCATTGTTTGCGACAGAAGGTGGAGAGTAAGTATTAGTGTTAGTTCCGACATTACCTCCGTTTAGCTTCCATTGATATGTTGGTGACGAACCGCCATTGGTGGGTGTGGCTCTGAACGTGACTGCAGCGCCAACACACATTGGGTTAGAGCCAGAAGTTATCGTGATTGAAACCGCTGCCGCTCCTCCGGCAGTGATAGACATAGTGATAGAATTAGAAGTGACCGGATTTCCCGCAGGGCAAACATCAGGCGTCATCACGCAGGTGATTACATCATTGTTTGCAAGTGAAGAAGTGCTGAACGTGCTGCTGTTTGTTCCGACATTCGAGCCGTTCTTTTTCCATTGATACGAGGGAGCGCCTCCTCCGTTTGTGGGCGTTGCGGTGAATGTTACAGATTGTCCGGAACACGTTGGGTTGGTTCCCGCAGTAAGTGCAATTGAAACGGAAGATGAGGCGGGGGTGATAATCGCGGGGGAAGTGGTGTAGTTGCAGTTCAGCGTAATGCCACAGGTCAGGTGTTCAAGAAAATTTCGCATGATAGTTGAGACGGTATCAATATATGCTATGTTACTCGGCACATGATCCTGTCCGTACATGGGCTTAAAACAATATTTTGTTCCTGTATTATTGCATCTTGCAGCGATAGATAAACTGCCGTGTATGGCATAATACTGAAACGGGTCCCAATACCCGCTTCCGTACGGTACTGTTCCGTCATTGGTACCGTGAGCAAGAAAAATAGGAATATCATTATTCTTGATCCAACTCGTGTCACGGATGCCGCCTGCAATGCTCACTATGGCGTTTACTGATGATGAGACTGCCAGGTTGTTGCTGGTGCCTTCAATGCTGTTGCATTCAGAGCCTGGCAGGTTGTTGCATGCAAGATTGTGCTCGCTTTGTGTATTTTGATAGCCAAGGTGAAGCGCGATAATTCCACCGGCTGATACTCCGCCAAAGTAAATCTTGTTGGGGTCTATTCCGTAAGTGTTGCCGCCATTGAGGGCATTATTCCGCATGTAGCGGATTGCGGCTCTTCCGTCATGCACTCCCCGCATAATAGCTGCATTGAAGCTGTAAACTATTGCAGGAAATGTTTGTTCAAATCCAAGCCTGTAATTAATGTTTGCGACAACATATCCTAACTGAGCCAGCGCAACTGCAGTCTGCACATAACTGGCATCTCCTTTATCCCCGGTCACAAAAGAGCCGCCATGAGTAAATACCACGAGCGCGCGGTTCGTGGCGTTGTCACATGCAGGCTCGTAAATATCCATTTTCAGTATTTCGTTTTGGCCGAGGTAGTTCAAATTCTGGCCATACTGCACATCATAGGTCACATCCGGTGAACCCGGAAAGATCAGATCATGGTAGCGGCCCCCGGTGCATTGCGCGTTCAATTGCGCTGATGAAAAAATCAAAATGAGGACGGAAAAGAGAGCAAAGGCTTTTCTCATGGCTTCGGGTTTGGAATAAAGGTAATGTTTTCTGTTTTTTTTCCAAAGCAAGCAGAACGCCCCTTTTATGTCACCCCTCCAGGTTTTAAATTGCATGTGTTTATTTAATTCTATAATAATTTCATCCCTTTGGGATTTGTTGCAATCCAACTCCCAAGGAGTGGTATTATTATAGAATAAATCGAATGATATCAACTTTGAAATCCTGAAGGGATGACATGGAAGTCTCATTTCTTAGCTGGACACCACCAATGCGTATTCTGGGGAAATAAAGCAACCTCGACCTCAGACTAAAACCTTAAACCCGCCAAAGGTCATGCGCTTTATATCAAAAGGCATCGGCATGTCCTTCCATTTCGGATCATTCATCAGCGGGTCTTTCATCACCTTGGCATTCACCCTGTCGCGATGTGCGCGTGATTTGTAAACGATAAATGAAAACACAACGGTTTCTCCGGGTTTTGGTTTGGCAAGCTTGGTAAATGGTACTCCACATTTGGTGTTGAGGTCTTCACCGACACACTCTTTATAATCCAGAGCGCCATGCTTCATCCAAACTTTACATCCCATACTCGCCATCCGCTTATATGCGGCAAGGTTCTTTTTGGGCACCAGCAACACATAACCATCAACGTAATTTGCTTTTGTTTTTTTCACGATCGGAGCCTTCGTTAAATTAAATCGGGAAGTAAATATCAGTGAGCCATTT
>CAYOYI010000009.1:5573-22600 GCA_964408105.1 uncultured Chitinophagaceae bacterium
TCCCACGGAGCGCCTGCCGCAGTGATTCCCTTTTCCTGCATCCATGCCATAAAGGCATCATACGTGGCACTCATTTCTTCATAATCACCATGATGAGTTGTTTTCAGGGCTTTGCCACCGAGTTTTATAAGGTTATATGGAGCAGCCACCTGTACAGAGTCCGTGATAGGAATGCCTGCCTCAAAGGCAACGAAATCACCAGCGGGATCAAACTTGTGCCATACGGCCAGCGGCTGTCCGGCCGGGTTAATTCCATTGCCAGAAATATAACCCATTAAGTTATCATAGATATTTCCCAATGCGGGTTCAATGCCTTCTATGTTTGTGGTATCGCGCAGGGTAATTACCCATTGAGCATCAACGGTGACTTGTTCCGCGCTGAAAGGCGGAATTTTTTCGCATATGTCTTTCAGGTTCTTCAGGTCTGTCTCAAACGCCACACCGAGGAATTTATCCATCATCAATCCGGGGAACAATCTTTTTGTAAATGACATCTCACTTTCAAATGCCTGGGTCACCACCGTGCTGGAATCGATTTGCTCAAAGCTCCACTCTGATTTAGCTTTTCCCTGATCTCCGAAGTCAAGGTCAATCTTTATTTTTTCACCCGGTGTGCTTTCGTTAATGGTGAGCGAGCCTTTACCTGTTTTTTCACCTTCCCATGAATAAGAACTTCCGGGTCCTGAAGCAGGGCCTGAGTAGGTCACTTTTTGATTGGTGTCAAGGAGCGCCCAGTATGACCACTGGCTCCACTTTTCTAAAGTGTTCACTTGTTCGAATACTGTGTTCAAGGGTGCATTGATAGTCGTTGAACGCTGCACCTGGCTTTTGGAGGGCAGCAGTGCTGAAACAATTGCCCAAATGCCCACAAGCGAGGCAAGAATGATGAGAATGATTTTTAGTGCTTTCATATTGCAGATTTTAGGGGCGCTAAGGTATAAAATAATCCCGCAGGGAGTTAATGATATTTACCCCGGCTCACCCCTTTGTGTCTCCCCCGAGTACCCGGAGGAGAAGTTAAAAGTCAACCAATCAACCAATTAACCAATTAACCAATCAACAATTCTCACGGCACGCCCGCATCCCAGCTATCATTCACATCACCGAGCTTGATGCCGATGAAGTTTTGATTGAGCTGGTCGGAAAGGATATTTAATTGGCTTCTGCTGTCATCGTAGCTGAAAGGTGATTGCATATCAAACACAAAATCACTGCTGACGAACTTCCACAGAGCGCCTCCGGGGAATGAAGATTGATTGCCGAGAATAACGGATCGTGTAAGTAAAATGTCGAGCGTGGAAATAGAAGAAGAACCATTCACGTCTGCTGCGAGTATTTTGTAAGGTGAGGTTATTAGCTGGTTGCCCAGGATGTGAGCACGCAAAGAAAGTATATCCTGCCCGCTGATGCCGTTTGAAACAGTGACATCATTATTCTTTGCGGGAGTGAAGGTGTAGCTGCCGTTCAACTCCACTTCAAAGCTGTAAGTACCATTTACATCCGTTGTATCGGTTTGCGAATCATCACCGGAGAGCGAAACTACTACTCCGGGAATCGCTGTGCCGCTTTCGGTGAGTATTACCCCGGAGATGTTTGCTGATGTACCGATGGTGTTGGTGACCGTGTTCGTCACCACCGGAGTATTGAAATCAAAATAAATGTTAGCGGTGTTGTGAATCTGCGTGCCGATGGGAAGGCCGGTTTTCAGCTTCACTTTGTATTGCACGTAGCCATGACTTTCAGGTTCGTTCGCGTTGCTGTCGGGAAGGTTGATGTTCGGGAAATTGAAACGGACAGATTTTCCTTTCACCTGCACGATAGGCTCGGGGCTGTAAGCCAGCAACTGAAAACTCGACTCATCGAGATTGGCATTGAGTGTATCATCAATATAGATGTGTTGCGCTTCTGCTGTGCCGGTATTTTGGAAGCGGACGGTGTAAGTGAGCCATTCCTGAGTGGAGTCAATGCTGCCAATCGGATAGACTTGCTTGTCGTTGGGATCAAATGAACCAACTACGGTGAAACAATGCGAGAGGGTATTGTTCGCAGGATTATTGTCTCCAGTAGTTGGTGTGACAGAAGTTGTAAAGCAAACCTGCGAACCAAGTTGTGCTGAGGTATCTGTTTGCACCGTGATGTCAAAATCCTCCTGTGCATTTGCCGTTCCGAAATTTGCAACATTCCAGGTGATGGTGTCTCCGGAAACTGACGCAGGAGTTAATCCGTTTGCACTAACAAAACTCACAGGGCCGCTCATCACTAATTGCACATTTCCGCTGACACCGGTAGCACAGTTGGCTCCGCCAAAGTTGGTAAAGTCGCCTGCGGAAATATTTAGCGTGGTCAAGTTTGCAGGACGGAATAAAAAGCCGCCAATGCTCCATGCAGCCAGGTCAAAACTGGGCTTACAGACTAATGCGAAATCATTATCAGGCTTCAGCGAATCAGCTGTGGTTAGATTAACGCTGATGGTATTATTCAAAGGGCATGTAATATTAAAGGGAATATTTGTGGTATCAACTTTCACCAAATATGTTCCAAAACTGGAAACGTCAAAGGAATAAACCCCATCAGCTGTAAAAGTTTGTTGCTGCAATATCCCGGATTTCCACAATTGTATTTTAAGGCTTCCCTGGTAGGTATCTGTACCATCAAACAAGCAGTTGTTATTTTTATCAAGGAATGCCCTTCCGCTGATATTCCAGAGAACATCACAGCCGCTGTTGTTAAAGATGTTGCATAAAGGCAATGAACTTAATAGCGGAGTGCTGTTTGACACACTACCATAATTTGGAAGGCAGGTAATAGAGGTATTTGAGAATTTTAAAATTCCTATGCGCTTCAATTCCGGCAAGCAAGTCAGAGAGGGGTTGTTTGAACAATCGAGCTCATATATGTCAGCAGGAAGCTCAGGTAAGCTGGCTAGCAGATTGTTTGAACAAATCAATCTGCCGAGCGGAGGATTGAAACTTGGGAGCGCAGGGAGGCTTGTTAGTTGATTATTACGACAATCTAACAGACCTAAGCTTTGTGGCAGCGGTGGCAAACTGGTTAAGTAGTTGTTGCCGCAAGCCAAATTGTAAAGGTTTTGCGGTAATAAAGGCAAGCTTGACAAGCCGTCAAATTCGCAATATAGCTCGCCCAAACTTTGGGGAAGTGTCGGTAAGCTGCCTAACGAATTCCAACTACACCACAAGCCACCTAAGCTTTGAGGTAGCTGCGGCAAGCTTGTTAGCCGATTATTATAACAATACAAACTGTGCAAACTTTGAGGCAATGGTGGTAAACTGGTTAACTGATTGTAGGGACAGTCCAAAAATCCTAAACTTTGAGGCAATGATGGTAAACTGGTTAATTGATTGGAAGCACAATGCAGACTGGTTAAACTTTGAGGTAACAACGGCAATCCGCTTAATTGATTACTGTTACACCATAATTCACTTAAACTTTGAGGAAGCGTTGGCAAGCTGGTTAGTTGGTTGTACTCGCACACCAATATGTTTAGGCTTGAAGGCAATGATGGTAAACTGGTCAGTTGATTATTACCACAATACAGTGAATCCAAAGTTTGGGGAAGCGTAGGTAAAATGGACAAAAGATTATTGGAACAATTCAACATTCTTAAGGTTTGAGGAAGCGGGGGTAAACTGGTCAGTAAGCCGGAAGTAAAAGGTGGCGGTCCGATTCCACACTTAAGGGTCAACAGATCATCAAAATATTGAATGCCAGTAAGGTCCGCAATTCCCTTGTTGGAGCAATCAACGTTATTCCTATTTACTATCCCCGCACAAGTCGTATCCATCTGATTCCCGTTCATGCAGGATGGGATATTTGTTTGCAGCCACGCAACGAAGTTGGCGTCAGGAATAGTGACCCACTGCGCAGATGAGAGGAAAGAAGAAAGAAGTAAGATGAAAGAAATACAGAGCCTTAATAGAGTTTTCATGGCGATAGAATTGAGAGTAGAAGTTTACCAGCGGCTCCTGTATTAATACTTTAAACTACGAAAAGTTAATGATATTTACACCTCTGTATCTTCCGTCAATAGGGAATCCCTGCGCTTTGATACCGCCATGAATTTAAATGGCAAATTCATTAGCTTTACCTGAAACATAACGTATGGATCTGAAATTGAAAAAGCGCGCGATAAAAGCAAAAATTGACAAAACGGACGATGAAAAAGCATTGTGGGCAATTGCCAGAATTCTGAATTTGGATCAAGAAGATCCGGAATGGCACCGGCAAATAGTGGAAGATCGCTTTGCCGACTATGAACGGAATCCTCAGAACGTGATAAGCTGGAAGGAAATGAAAAAGAAATGGAAGGATGAAGTATGAAGTTGTCTTCACTCCACCGGCATACAATGATTTACAACTGGCTTTCGCCTGGTACGAACAGGAACGTGCGGGTTTGGGTTGGGAATTCAGAAATGAGATTGCACTCTGCGTTGAGAAGATAACCAAAGACACTGTAGGCTATCGAAAGGTCAAAGGTGCGGTGAGAAAACTTCCGGTAAGCCGCTTCCCTTATATTATCTATTTCAGAAAGTACCTGAGAAAGAAAGTGATCGTTGTCGCTGCCGTTCTGCATGAAAGACGAAATCCTGAAGAAATCAGGAAAAGGACTTTTTTCGTTAGGAGGGAATACTGGAAAATTTGATTTATTTGCATATCTCTTAATAACTTAGTCTGTTTCGTAAGGCTTCTTTATCCAGTTGGCGTATCGCCAGAAAATTCAACGGAGAAGCATATTAAGAATATAACGAACTCGCCTTTTTAATAAAAAAGGTACTGGCAATTGCTCAAACTCGTATATAGTTACCCTTGGGGCAAGGAAATCTTTTCCTTGGGCAAAGAAATCTGTACTTGAGGCAAGGAAATTTCTACTTGGGGTAAAGAAATCTCTTCCGGGCAAAGAGAGTGTCCAGAATTCTGTGTAAAAGCCCATCAATCATCAATTCCCGCAACTTCCAACCTGATTTTAAGTATAAATTAGGGCGCTGCAAGATTCAACTAACTTCACGCAAACATCCCGGTGGCTCTTTTTAAGAAATCTTACTGGCTGAGTTCGGGCGTTTATTCGCTCCTGGAGCGGCTTTCATTCATGCTCTTCGGCTTCGGGAGTATCTTCTTCCTGCTGCGCCTGCTTACCAAAGATGAATTCGGGGTGTGGGCGCTTTTCCTCACGGTCACGTCAATCGTAGAGGTAGCCCGGAACGGCCTCATACAAAACGCACTTATAAAACATCTTGCATCTTCAGAAAAAGAGGATCACGGGGCAATCACTACAGCCTCTATTGCGCTGAATGTGATCCTTACCGGGGTGAGCGTAATGATCCTGTTTTTGTTGTCGGGATGGCTGAGCGATCTCTGGAATGCGCCTCAATTGGCCGTAATGCTGAAGATATACTGCATCACCACGGTGGCACTCATTTTTCTTTCACAACTCATATTCGTGCAGCAGGCAAACTTTGATTTCCGTGGAAACTTTTGGGGCAACTTCGTGAGACAAGGCTCGCTGTTCATCTTTATCGTGGTGTGCTTCGCAGGAAAATTAGAACTCACGCTGCTCAACCTTGCATGGTTCCAGGTAGTGGGAGCGCTGCTGGGGGGCAGTGTTGCGTTCTTCTTCGGCAGGAAGTATGTCGAGCTTTCAGCAATAGTTAAATGGGATTGGGTAGGTAAGCTGTTCCATTACGGCAAATTCGTGCTCGGCACAAACATCAGCTCGATGCTTTACAAGAGCATTGACAAGATGATGCTCGGCTCAATGCTTTCCACGGCATCTGTAGCGATCTATGACCTTGCCATAAGAATCACGAATCTCATGGAAGTGCCCACGGCTTCAATGGCTGCCATAATGTTCCCGCAAAGTGCAAGGCAGGCAGTGACGCAGGGGAGAGAGGCGATAAAGCGGCTTTATGAAAAGTCGGTCGGCATAGTGCTGGCGCTGATCATCCCGGCAATAATTCTCATTTGGATATTCGCGGAGCCCGCAGTTATGCTGGTGGCCGGGGAGGAATATATGGAAACGATTCCGATCCTTAGGCTCACGTTGCTTTATGGCTTGTTCATGCCTTTTTCACGGCAGTTCGGCACGGTGCTGGATTCGATGGGCAAGCCGAAAACGAACTTCTATTTTGTGATCCTCAGCGCGGTGCTGAATATTATTTTCAATTACATCTTCATTTCAAAATTCGGGGTGATAGGTGCGGTATATGGCGCCTTTACAACAGCAGCTATACGCCTCACGCTGAGCCAGATCGTGCTGTATAATGTGTTGAAAGTCAACTTTGCCAATACATTGATTTATATGAAAGAATTCTACGTGCAGTGCTTTAATTTCGGGATTGATTTTGTTCGCAGAAAGCTTGGTTCCCAAAGTATTGTCCCTTGAAAATTGGCTGCTATCGCTCATTCAGACCTTGATATCATCATCCTCACTATGTCGCGCTGGGATGGCATGTATTCGTCAGCCATTCTTTCTTTGGCAAAGGAGCTGTCGCTGACCAACCGGGTGTTTTATGTTGACCATCCTTTCACGATCAAGGACTACATAAAGAAAAATTCTTCCACCGAAATTCAATCCAGAAAAAATGCCCTTCTATGGGGCAGGGATTATTGTAAAAACCCGAAAGGCTTTCCGGAGAAGTTCACAGCCGTAACGCCCCGGCTTGTGATACCGGTGAATCCATTGCCCTCCGGTGCGCTTTATGATACTCTTGCCGGGCTGAACGATAAGATTGTCTTTTCGACACTTAGAAAACTCATCAAAGACTTTGACATCAAAAAATTCATTTTTCTTAATTCGCTTGATCCTTTTTACGCCAGAAAATTTCCGTCTGATTTCAAGCCGGAGTTATTCATCTACCAAACCCGTGATGACATCAGCCAGGCTAAATATGCGGCAAAGCACGGAGTGAGGCTGGAAAATGAAATGGTGAAAAAAGCCGATCTGGTGCTTACCACCGGGAAAGAACTGCTAAAGGCTAAATCGAAGTTCAATCCGAATACCTTCCTGCTGCCTAATGCGGCAGATGTCGGGCTGTTCAGTTCGATTGCCGGAAAGGAAATACCGAGGCCAAAAGAATTGGAAGGTAAAACCGGAAAGGTGATCCTGTACATGGGGAACATCGGGTGGGCAAGGGTTGATTTTCTCTTACTGAGAAAGATTGCGGAGCACAAGGATTGGATTTTGCTGCTGGTCGGTCCGACAGACAGCGAGGAGCATATTAAGGCGGGATTGGACAAAATGCCTAACGTAATTTTCACCGGTCCGAAGAAGCTATCTGAATTGCCACCGTATGTGGCACATGCGGATTGCACCACAATTCCCTTCCAATGCAATATTTTGACAAAAAGCATTTATCCGTTGAAAATCAATGAGTATTTAGCAGCAGGAAAGCCAGTAGTTACAACAGCATTTTCAGAAGATATAACTGATTTTAATGACGTGGTTTACATCGCCAGTAGCCATGATGACTTCATAGCGATGATTGAAAAATCTTTGGCTGAAAATTCATCCGAATTGGAAAAATCCCGTATAAAGGTAGCGGAGGGTAATTCCTGGAAGGCGCGGGTACAGGCTTTTTGGAATATCGTTGACGACTATCTTCACACACAGAAGGCAGGAATTCCCCGGTGAAATAATTTTGAGTTGTCTTTTAAACTGTTAATGAATACATGGAGCATTGTCATCCTGAGCGGAGTCGAAGGATGTTGCGATGCCAGCGCTCCACAGTGCGACTCCGCTCACTGTGACAATCGCAAGGAGGAGTAGCACTTTAAATGTGAATCGTCAGTAAATTGAAAAATGAGCTTAGTTCAAACCATTAAAAGCAATAACCAGCTTAAGGCATTGGCTTTATGGCTCCTGATGCCTGCCAACCAGTCTCGTCCGCGTTTGTGGGTGAAATGGTTTTTGAATCCTATTAAACATAAAAGAGGAAAGAACTCGCTTATTCGCTCAAGGACAAGGATGGATGTAATGCCCTTTAATGACTTTGCGCTCGGAACGGATTCAACGATTGAAGACTTCGCTACGGTGAATAATGGAGTAGGGCATGTGCGTATTGGCGACCGCACACGCATCGGCATTTCGTGCGTGGTGATCGGCCCAGTGACCATTGGTAATGACGTGATGCTTGCTCAGAATATCGTGCTCTCAGGACTGAATCACCCATACGAGGATGTGAATGTTCCCATCAGCCAACAAAAAGTAACCACGAAGGAAATCATTGTAAAAGACGAATCATGGATTGGCTCCAATGCTGTGGTCACGGCAGGAGTAACCATAGGCAAGCACTCGGTCGTAGCGGCCGGAAGCGTTGTCACCAAAGACGTTCCTGACTATTCGATTGCTGCTGGAAATCCCGCAAGAATTATTAAGCGATATAACTTTGACACCCGCTCATGGGAAAAAGTGATTTGAAATGAACGAAAAACCAAGGCATTTAACCCCGAAGGATCAGGTCATTGAAGTGATCGCAACAGTATTTTGCCTGCTGATGCTGATTGGCATTTTTTTAAAAGTGGTGCTTTTGTAAATGGGCAGCCAGCTATCGAAATCAGTGAAGCCCAACAATGGAGAGGAAGCCGGGTTCGGAGCCCTGATGCACCGGCTTTTCATCAGGGAAAAGCTAAATAATCCATTCGGGTATGTGCTGATCATTTCCGTGGTCGTGCTTTTTTCGGTGATCATAGGCACCCAGGGATTAAAGTCAGGAGTGATCCTTACCGGTGTAGTGCTTGGAGTTCCCATCGTTTTTACAGCGCTTTTCAATCTGCAGTTTGGATTGCTTTTCACGCTCACTGCGTCCTTCTTCATCCTTTGGTTCAAAAAGTTCCTGCCCGAAAATTCGCCCTTGGGTTTGACGGTTGACATCATGATCGGGGTGATGTTCTTCGGCATGTTCATCAAGCAGATCAGGGTGAGGGACTGGAGCTTTTTGAAAAATCCGGTGAGCTATGTTGTTCTGCTATGGATCAGCTACAATATCCTGATGTTTGCCAACCCGGTTGCAAGGTCGCGTGAGGCATGGTTTTACACGGTTCGCGGGATGGCGCTGTTCATTGTGCTTTACTACATCACGGTTTATATCTTCAGCGAATTGAAAACCATCGAGCGATTGATAAAAGTGTGTGTAGGCTTATCGCTGCTGGTTGCTTTGTACGGCCTTTGGCAGGAATTTGCAGGGCTTCCAAGCTGGGAAATGAACTGGCTGAGATCTGACCCGCGCTTGTATAAGTTAGTGTACCAATGGGGAAAGCTCAGGGTATTCTCTTTCCTTTCTGACCCTTCAACCTTCGGAATATTGATGTCATACATGGGCATGTTTTGTATGGTGCTGGCAACAGGTCCATTTTCAAATCCCAAGCGTTTTGGGTTGTTCATTGCCGGAAGCCTGATGCTGATAGCTATGCTGTTTTCCGGCACGCGCACAGCGTATGTGCTTGTTCCGGCTGGATTGTTTTTTTATACCCTGCTGACGCTTAATAAGCAGGTCATTCTTGCTCTTGTTGTTTTTGTAATGGCGGGCACGGTGATCATAATGATGCCAACATCGAATCCTACACTTTATCGCTTCCAGTCAGCCTTCGGCGTGCCTATGGTGAAAGCGGTGCTGCATTCGATGAACACGCGCCTCGATAACCAGAAGCGCATTCAGCCATTTATTCAACAAAATCCGATTGGCGGAGGGTTGGGCAGCACGGGTTATTTCGGTAAGCGCTTTTCTCCCGGAACGATGCTGGCTGATTTCCCGCCTGACAGCGGTTATGTGAGAGTGGCGGTTGAACTTGGATGGATCGGCCTTTTCATTTATTGCACGATGCTGTTCGTGGTCCTGCGAACTGCAATCAGGAATTACGTCTCGTCAATCAATCCCCGGATAAGGACATACTATGTCGCTTTTTTAGTGATGATATTTGCCATGGTATTGTCGAACTACCCGCAGGATTCATTGGTGATGCTTCCGACCAGCATTATTTTCTATATTTCTCTTGCGGCAATCGTAAGATTGAAAGATTTTGACACCGGCAAGAAAATTAAAACCTGAAATCAGATTTAATCGTAAACCTATTAACATGAAAAATTCACTACTCCTGACGTCCTTAATGCTTATCAGCATTATTTCTTTTTCGCAAAAGATTGATTACAACGAGATCATTCTGCCGAAAGGCGCTGATTCTTTGGTGCTGAATGCCATGGGGCTTTCTCCTTACGAGGAACGGCTCGTGCAGCTTGCCTGGCAGAATTATCCATCCAGCGAAATTTTCACCAGCAGGGTAAAGATCGCACAGAAGAAAATTTCTCTTGAAAGATTTTCGTGGACGGATGATATCAAAGCATCATTCAACTTCAATCAGCGCAACATTGACCAGGGTTTGTCGGCAGGTGATTCCCTTGGCGGCAACTATTATCCGTGGTACAATTTCGGAGTCGGTGTTACCATCGGTTCATTCGTGCAGACACCCATCAGAGCTTCCATTGCAAAGGAGGAGTTGGATATTGCCGTTGCCACGCTCAACCAGCAAAAGCTCTCCCTGAGAGCCGAAGTATTGAAGCGCTACAAGGATTACCAGCTCAAGCTTGAACTATTGAAGATAAGGACTCAGGCCGTGGAGGACGCTTACTCAACACACTTGCTCATCACACGTGATTTTGAAAAGGGCGCTGCTCCGCTCGAAGAATTCATCAAATCAGCAGCCGCTTACAATGCCGCAATCGAGGCAAAATTGATTGCCGATAAAAATGTGCTCGAATCGAAGATTTCTCTTGAAGAAATGATCGGGATAAAGCTGGAGGAAGTAGGGAAGTAGTTCGATCTTTCAATCACTCCGTTTGTCATTCCTGCCTTGAGCCGTCTGTCTGTCGCGTCCTGATTATACCCCGGTTGATCTTTCAATGAGGAAAAAAATGGATTTTAACCTCAATTGGAAATTAATTATTATTGGACCGGGATTTAAAGTAACCCGATCAAACCAACCGCCATGGCTGCCTTTCCAAAATTCTTTGAAGGAAATGAATTCTTTATTGACGAGAAAGTAAACTTCCTGAAGTTCGAAAACGTGTATCGTGTTTACAACGAAAAGGGCGAACACATCGGGATGATAAAGCAAAAGCTCACGGGCGGGCAAAAAATATTAAGGCTGTTGATCAATAAAAAGATGCTTCCCTTCAGGTTCGAGATACGCGATGCCAAAGATGAGCTGCAGGTAACCCTGAGCCGCGGATGGACTTTCTGGATGTCAAAAATTACCGTTGCGGCTCCGGACGGAATGGTGATGGGATTCATTCAGCAGAAGTTCAAGCTCTTTAAACCCAATTTCCATATTACCGATCCACAGGGTAATTTAATTGCTGAGATAACGGGCGACTGGACAGCCTGGAATTTCAGCATCAAATCATCGGATGGCGCTGAAATAGGGCGCATTGATAAGAAATGGGCCGGAGCGATGAAGGAAATATTCACCTCAGCGGATAAGTATAATGTTTCCATCAACCCGGAATATCCTGAAGAAACCAATAAGATAGCGATCATTTCTGCGGCAGTGACCATTGATATGGTGCTGAAGGAGCAGAAGTGATAGATGCTGCGGATTTACCAAATTTCCAGTTGGTGTTTTCACCTCCCTCCTCGTCCTCCTTTGAAACTGTTTGCAACGAGGACGAATGAGCAAAGATTCAGGAGCCTGTTTTTTTGCGGGCGGCCATAGCTGCCTTGCTCAGCTCGCGCACGTTCACTTTGCTCAGCAGTTTCCGCTGCCATTTGGTGTAGTCGAATTGTTCGCGGTTTATCAGTGCAATGAACCGTTCAGCCATTACTTCTCCGAGCGCAGCCTCCAGCGCTTTAAAGCCCCTTACTTTTAATTCTGTATCAGTCGTTTTCATTGTTTTTCAATTATCGTGATGAACTCCAAAGGATTTATTACGGCAATTTGCTTCAGATGATTAGCCTTTGCCAGCAGGTTGTCGTCAGTTGTGAGGAAGTAATCGCACTTCCCGGCAATGGCACAGGCAAGATGTAAAGCATCTTTCGCCATGATTTTCTTTCTGACAAGCTGCTCGGCAGTTCGGATAATTGTCCGGGATTCAGTTACATCCAACACAGCATGGTTTGTCCAGTTTTCAATAACGCTTTTTCTCTCTTCAAAAGGGTTTAAATCATTTTCATAATCCAATATGTAAGACCAAACCAGATCAATTTCTTTTTTAAGAATCTTCTCCTGCACATGTAGTTTTGCTTCCGCTTCAAGCCGAATACGCACCTGCTGCTGATCGTCAAACGGGCGATTGAAACAACAGTTGTCAAGATAAATCCGCATTTTCTTTTTAGCTGCCGAATAAAGTTAAAGACTTTGTTTTGTATTTCGCGTGAAGGGCGTAGTGGCTTCTGTACCCCATTTCGTCCTCTCCCGTTTGCAACTTTACAACCCCGGGGTTCCCTTACCGCCAAAGCACTGTAATTCTTTCCCCAAAAACACCAAAGCCCCTCCGGCAATCACCGGAGAGGCTTTCGGAGTGACCCTTAAAAGATGGCGCTGCTTTCTGTCTCGCCACCTTCTGAGGATGCCGGATCGTGAACACCGCGCTGCCTTGGCTTTACGGAGCCACGCAGCGTGCCGGGTCGCTGAACGGACCCTGTCCGGCTGCTCCTATTGCTGCTACGCGAAACCAGTAAACCGTTCCCGTTTGCAGCCCTTGCGCGCTGAACTTCGACTGCGACACCACCGCGAGCTGCTTCCACTCGGCCTCCGTGTCGGGATCAACAGCGTTGATCTGCATGAGGTAAGTGAGCGCGCCCCTCACGGGCTTCCAGTCGAGGTCAATAGAGCCGATGAACGCGCTGACGATGGCCACTAAGCCCGCAGGAGCCGTCACCGGGCCGATGGGCGCGTTGCCGCCAGCCACATCAAAGCCCGAGCTGAGGATCTGCTGCTCATCGCCCTTGCTGGTAAGCTCGACATACGTGCCGAGCCTGTTCAGCAGTGCGATAAGCTCCCTGCGCAGTTGCTTCTTCAGCGCCACCAGCGCATGGTCGCCCGACTCCGCAGCCTGCGTTGCTGCCGTCAGCGCATCCGTTTTGGCTGCGATGTCCGTCAGTGGCGGATCAGGCGTTGGGAAATTGACGTTGCCGTTCATGCTCTCCTGGATATGGAGCGATTTTACGAGGAGCAAGGGCACACTCAGCCCCGACAATCCTCTTTTCACTTTTGCCATAACACAACTTTTTTGCCTTCGCTTGCTCCCGTGTTCAGGCGGGAGAAGTTACTAAGCCATAAAACCATTGAAGCAGTGGCGGCAGGGGCGGAAAAACTATTTAAAGCCGCTTACATAACAGTTATTCCAATCCTGTGCCAAAACATACAGGCAGCGGGGCTTCCGGCACGATTTAACATTTGTTGTAAAGTATCTGATTGATTATCAACGGATTAAAATTTAACTACATCCGCCTGAAACACGCCAGGGATAAGGGTTTTATGAGCATGAATACGAAAAACATGCCGATGAAAACCATTTTCTTCGGCACAAACGCGGCAAATGTCCTGAAGAAAATGATAAACGTGTTCAGAAACGTGACGTTTGTCTTGAAGAAAATGACAAAAGTCTTGACAAACGTGGCGTTTGTCCTGATGTTTACGGTTTTCTTCGGCACAAACGCGGCAAAAGTCTTGATGAACGGGGCGTTTGTCTTGATGTTTGGGGTTTTTATGGGCAGAAACGGGGTGGGGGTGTGGAGGAAAGGAGGGTTGTGGGAGTGTAAGAAACAGCGGGACAAGCCTGCGCATGGAAGTCGAAAGACTTCGGCCGATTCATGGTACCAAGTCGCCCTAAGGAAGACTTGGCACAACACGGGGATGTTCGGGGGGAGATAAGCCGTTTGCTGAAGCGAAGCGGCAGTGAATCCCTTATAGGATGTGCATTCCTTGCCGTCTGCTTTAGCTGACGGATAAAGATTGAAAGCCATCTTCATTTTTTTCAGGCTTTAGCCCCAAGCCCTGCCATTTGAGGCGTTGAAATATATCATTCAAATTCACTATTATCGCTCTGTGAATTTATTCCCTAAAAAGCCTGCACAAGCTCTCAACAGCGGCTACCTCAAGCAAACCGTAAGGCGCGACCAAATGGACGCATTCAAAATCCATCTGGGAAGATTGTTTGCCCGCATCAAGGAGCAGGAAAGCGAGGAACACCTGAAAAACATCGTCTCTGATTTTCTCAAAGACACCTGTATAAGAACACTTACGAGATCAATACCAAAGACCGCAATGATCTGGTCATTCACAATGGTAAGTCATCGGGTGATACTGTTGGCGTCATCATCGAAGCCAAGCGCCCAGGCAATAAGGCTGAGATGGTTTCTTTTGACAAGCCCAACGCCAAAGCATTGCATGAATTAATGCTCTACTATTTACGCGAGCGTTACCTCCACAACAATAAAGAAGTAAAGCACCTCATCGCCACCAATATCTATGAGTGGTACATCTTTGACGGTGCAGAGTTTGAGAAATTCTTCTTCGGTCACAGGCAGTTGGGAAAACAGTTCAAAGATTGGCACAGCGGCTTGTTTGGAGTGCATACCACCGATTGGTTTTATGAGGAAGTCGCTAAGCCATTTATTGACAAAGAGCTTACCGCCCTCTGGTGCACGCACTTCAATCTGAAAGATTACGAGAAGATCATCAACAGCACCAACAAAACCGATGACAACAAGCTCATCAACCTCTACAAAATTCTCTCGCCTGAGCACCTGCTGAAAAAGCCTTTCGCCAATGACAGCAATACGCTGAACAAGCAGTTCTATGCCGAATTGCTGCACATCATCGGGCTGGAGGAAGTAAAGGATAAAGGCAAGAAGCTCATCGGGCGAAAACCAGAAGGCAAGCGCGATGACGGTTCACTGCTGGAAAACGCCATCAACATCCTGACCATTCGCAACAAGTTGGTGGCTGTTGACCGCCCTTCACAATTCGGTGAATCGGATGATGAGCAGCTTTTCAGCGTTGCCCTTGAACTTTGCATCAACTGGCTCAATCGCATCCTCTTCCTGAAGCTGCTCGAAGGGCAACTGATACGTTATCACACTGCCGGGGAATCGGTGATGGAGAAAGCAGCAAAGGGAGTAGCGGAAGCTGCTTTCCTCAACATCCATCGCATCCGGGATTTCGATGAATTGAATGAATTGTTCTTTGAAGTGCTGGCAGTGCCTGCGGATAAACGCTCGAAATCAGTAAGCGACAAATTCGGAAACCTCCCTTATCTCAACAGCTCGCTTTTTGAAGAGAGCGCGATGGAGCAAAAGACCCTCGTGATTGCCGATCTGAAAGACCGGCTCGAAATGCCCGTGTTGAAAAACACCTGCCTCTTAGAAGACGATGCGAAGTCAAAAAAGGCCGGTAAGAAAAACACGCTCGAATATCTTTTTGAATTCCTCGATGCGTGGGATTTTGCCAGCGACAGCAGCGCGGAGATTCAGGAGGAAAACAAAGGCATCATCAACGCCTCGGTGCTCGGCTTGATATTTGAAAAGATCAACGGCTACAAAGACGGCTCATTCTTCACACCCGGCTTCATCACCATGTATATCTGCCGCGAAACCATCCGCAGGGCGGTCGTGCAACGGTTCAACGAGGCGCTCGATGAAAACCTGAATAACCTCACAGACATCTATAACCTCATCGGCAAAACTGTTTCTGTAAACCAGGCGAACAACCTCATCAACTCGCTGAAGATTTGCGACCCCGCTGTAGGCTCCGGGCATTTCCTTGTCTCTGCGCTCAATGAGATGCTTGCCATCAAAAGTGAATTGGGTGTGTTGTGCGACCGTGAGGGCAAGGTGCTGCGCAACTGGCGCGTAACGGTGGAGAATGATGAGCTGGTAGTAGCGGATGAAGAAAACAACCTTTTTGAATACACTGTGCCGCAGCATCAGGCGCGTGCCGGGCAAACCGAAACACAGCGTGTGCAGGAAGCCCTCTTCCACGAAAAGCAAACCATCATCGAGAATTGCCTTTTCGGTGTTGACATCAACCCCAAATCGGTGATGATCTGCCGCCTCAGGCTCTGGATTGAACTTTTAAAAAATGCCTACTACATCCAACCTTGGTCTCACACAAAATCTTCTGATACGCTACTCACTGAAACGGCAGGCCGCCCGGACACCCCTGTCCTTAGGAGAGGGGGCGGGGGTGAGGCTGGTGTTCTCCAAACCCTCCCCAACATTGACATCAACATCAAGTGCGGCAACTCACTGGTGAGCCGCTTCCCGCTCGATGCCGACCTTTCGGTGGTATTCTCCAAAAAGAAATATTCGCCCGATGCCTACCTCGCTGCCGTGCAGGCTTACAAGGAAACATCCGGTAAGGCGGATAAAGAAAAATTGCGTGCATTCATTGATGAGATAAAAAAAGAATTCACCCAAACCATCTACGTGCAGGACCCGCGAAGGAAACGCCTTGCAAATTTGCGCGGGCAATTGGTGATAGTAGAAAACAAAGCTGCCGTGGGCGATTTATTTGAAAAGCTGAAAGAAGAAGACATCACCCTCGATAAGGAAAAGCTCGAAAAGCAAATCGCCAGATTGGAAACCGAACTGAGCGAGGAAGAGAACAGCAAGATTTTTCAGAATGCCTTTGAGTGGCGCTTTGAGTTTCCCGAACTGCTGGATCATGACGGGAAGTTTACGGGGTTTGATGCGGTGATCGGGAATCCGCCTTATATCAGGCAGGAGGAAATTAGCTGGATGAAACCCTATTTGCAAACGAATTATGAAACCTATGCAGGCACTGCCGACATCTATGTTTACTTCGTTGAGAAAGGCTTGCAGGTGCTTAAACCCAATGGAGAGTTTACATACATTCTTGCCAACAAATGGTTGAGGGCTGGATATGGAAAAAACTTCAGAGCCTGGATGAAGCAGCACAACATCAACTTCATTCTGGACTTTGGTGACCTGCCTGTGTTTGAAGAAGCCACCACTTACCCTTGTATTCTCTCGCTATGTAAAACTGAACCTTCAGGAAAA
>CAYOYI010000010.1:0-14803 GCA_964408105.1 uncultured Chitinophagaceae bacterium
CAAGATAGTATTGCTTTGCTTCATCATACCTTCCGGCAGTACGCAGCATTTGAGCATAATAGAATTTCTGGAGCGGTGTACATTCCTTTAACTTGACTACCTTCTCATAATACTTCACGGCATTTTCATAATCGCCAATGATGCGGTAGATATTTGCCAGTTGACTGAGCGCCTGGTATTTGTACTCTTTCGCTTTCTTTTTTTCCGATTTCTTTTTAAGCGATTTTGAGTAAGATTTTATCGCTTTGGTAAAATCGAAGATTGAAAGCGCCTTGTCACCCTTTCGGATATGCCGTGCCTGTGCGTTAGCTTGCGCCCCCGAAAGAATCAGCAATCCGAAAATGAAGAGGACTGAGAAGTACTTCAGTGAGATGTTTTTATTCATAGTTTTCGGGACGCATGATAGTAAATAAAGATAGCAGACTCCTGATGAATTACTGACATGCAAGGGTTGATTTCCTCAAAATGGCTTATACGCCTCTCATGCCTGATGGTTGATCCGGCTTTGCAAGGCTCCCTGTGATCATCGCAACCAAAGAAACCAGGAATGCAGGTATCATAGCAGGAAATTCTATTTCAACTGCAAACTCAAAAATGACCCAGCAAATCATACCGAGAATAATGGACAACATTGCACCAAGTGGGCTGGCTCTTTTCCAATAGATCGCAGCAAAAAGCGGGACAAGAAGTGAAACCAAACCGAGTACGTAAGATTCGCCTACCAGCTCGAATATGTTTTGCCGTCCTGTTGCCATTACCGTGCTGATGGCGGCAATAACCACAACCGATACCCTCAATAATCGAAGGAAATGGCGCTCGTCAATAAACTTATGAGCAAGCGGACGGATAATATTTTCAGTTAAAATACTTGCTGGGGCAAGCAGGGCGCCACTCGCTGTACTCAATATGGCAGAGAGCAATGCTCCGAAAAACAAAATCTGCACCGGCAGAGACGTGTGTGCCAATACCATCATAGGAAGTATTTGCTGGGAATCTCCTTCGAGCATTTCAGGATAAAGCAACCTTGCCGCAAGGGCTATGAAAAGCGGTATCATCGAAATAGTGAGATAGATAAATGCCCCAAGGTAAGTTGACCTCACCGCAACTTTTTCTGATGAAGAGGAATTTGCCCGCTGAAAAATATCCTGCGAGGCTAATGAACCTAATCCCAACGTTGCCCATGCCGCAAAATATTCGGTAAGCGAATGTGGTGTTGCCTCGGGAATGATGTTGAAGAATCCTTCCGGAGCAGAATTTATGACAGGAATAACTCCGCCCGCTTGCCCGGTGATTGCAAGTGCTGCCGCAATAAGTCCGGCAACAATCATGATACTCTGAAAGAAATCCGTGATGGAAATCGCCCACATGCCTCCGATCATAGTATAAAGCGTGACCACCCCTGTGCTCAGCAGGATGCCATACGTCAACGGAATGCCAACGATGATATTCAGCAGGATGCCCATCGCAACCAGCTGCGCTGCGATATACCCGAAAAAGGTGATAACCATGCAAAAGCCGGCAACAAGCTCAACGTTCTTCCCATAGCGATTGCGATACAGGTCGCCCAGGGTGAGCAGGTTCATCCGGTAAAGCGGACGTGCAAGCAGCAGCGCGTAAAGGATCAGGCATAACGCTCCTCCGAACGGGTCCTCGATCACACCCATTAATCCATGTTCTGCAAATTCAGCTGATGCGCCAAACACAGTTTCCGACCCAAACCACATGGCAAAAAGCGCAGCCGAGTTGATAAACAGCGGCAGCTTTCGCCCCGCGATCATGTAATCACTTGAAGTCTTTATGAATCGTGATGCTGCGATACCGATCAGGATTGTAGCAACCAGGTAGATGATAACGAAGGCGAGCAGCATCGGGCGCTAATATAATGGATGCACGCGGTTACTTAGAAGTGGTTGTGATCTGCATGGACAGCCTTCGACTCCGCTCAGGCAGACAACCTAAATTGCTTGTAATCCACTTTGTTGTCACGGTGAGCGGAGTCGAACTGTGTTTTAGCTGCATTACATCTTCACCACCCTCATCGTCCTCTGTCCATCGCCCTTCACGGCAATGAAATAGATACCCACTTCATATTGCTGCAGCGTGAGTTCGTGTTGTATTGGACTTGAAGGAATTGTTTCAAGTAAAACCTTCCCGCAAATGTCAAGCAGTATGATCTGAGTAACTATTGCTTTGGGTGACCACTCAATAAGTATCTTATCGCTGGTAGGATTTGGAATGATAGTCAGGCTTTCAAAATTATTTCCTTGAATTCCTGTTGGGTCAGAGACAGTTACAGTTTTTGAAACGGTTTCGCTGCAGCCTTGGTCTGATATAACAACTTCCAGCGATCCCTGGCCTGCGGTGTTCCAGCTTACTTCGATGGAGTTTGTGTTTTGTCCTGAGATAATGGTTCCGTTAGTTACGCTCCAGTTGTAAGCGAATCCTGCGTTTACAGAATAAGTTGAAGTTTGGTTGATGTTTGCAGAATCAATACCCGTAATTATTCCGGTGTTGATCTGATAGCCATCCTGAATCGTTACGGAGGTGACAAGCCAGCATCCGTTTGAATCGGTAACGGTAACAGTATAGTTCCCGGCAGAAAGGTCAGCTACACTGCCTAACGTATCCCCGTTGCTCCACAAGAAACCGTAAGGACCAACTCCGCCTGTTGGATTCGCTTTCGCTCCCGCATCATTTCCTCCAAAACAAGTCACTGCGCTTTGTGTGCTGATGGATGCAGTTAACTGTGGCGGTTCGGTGATCGTGATTGACGATGTTGTTGCAGTACAGAGATTGGCGTCCCATACTGTGACCGTGTAAGTTCCTGCATTGAGGTTGGTCGCAGTTTGTGAGTCTTGCGTGTCACTCCATTCATAAGAGTATGGAGATGTGCCTCCTGATGCAGAGGCGGTTGCACTGCCTGTCCCGTTTCCATAGCACAGCACATTCGATGTTGAGTCTATTACTGCGGTTAGCTGCGAAGGTTCGCTGATGCTTACTGATTCTGTCAGTTCTTTCCCGATAGCATCTGTTATAGTAACGGAATAATTGCCCGAAGCAAGATTAGAGACTGTTGGAGTTGTTTCACCATTGCTCCATACATATTGATAAGGCGCCAATCCTCCTGTTGCGGAAACTTCAGCAACGCCCGTGGAGTCCCCGAAGCATTTTGCATCGCTTGTATTGGCAATTGAAGTAGAAAGAAATGCAGTGGGCATGTTTGCCTCGTTCACCATGTTCCAGGCAGTGTTGGTGATGACGGGGGTATTAAAATCAAAATAAATGGCTGCACGGTTTTCGATCAGCGTTCCATCAGGATTACCGGGGAGCTGGTGAATCTTGTATTTCACAAAACCGTGGCTTTCCGGTTCATTCACATTGCTGTCCGGCAGAAGGATGTTATCAAACGTCCATTCGGCAATGCCGGGGCCGTAGATATTGAAAGTGTATTCATGGCTGCTCGCTCCGCTGGTTAAGGTTGCAATATCAAGAACGTCTGTATCAATCGTGTCGCGGATGACAACCAAAAACGCGGTATCATTCCCGGTGTTTTGAAAGCGGATGAGATATTCCAGTTCTGTTTCGGAAGTGATGTAGCGGTTGGCAGTGACGCCAGTTGGGAAAACTTGCTTATCGTTGGGATCATATGAACCCAATACAGTAGTGCAGAAAGTTTCAATATTCAAATCATCATCATTTTGTGGAAGTGTATTGACATTGCCGAAAATGGCAGGGCTGCCGCAACCTTCAACGGTATATTGGGGACCGGGAAAGATACCCTGGAATTTAATTTCCAGCCGGATGGTGTTCCCGTTGGGTGGGAATTTCACAATCGTAGTATCTCCCGGTGTGAGATAAAATGGAATAGTATCGGTCAAAACACTGTTCACATAAATCTCAAAATGGCCTTTATGAGTATTGGATGTATGCGCGTTCCAGATGGTGAACTGGACAGAATCTCCGGGCACACATTCGCCATAAACATACATCTGCCTTCGGTCATAAGCCGGGTCGGGAGTGAAGCATGATGAATCGGGATAGATTCGGGCGGTGACGCATTGGGTGCTGCCGAGAGGGGCGTTACAGCTAAGTTGTGCTGTTACCGTAAAAGAGCCTTGCTGATTAATATTGAGATTTCCGATTGGGAAGGTGTAAATATTTCCATTTACCGATGACCACGGAATAGTACTGCTTTGAGGCAGAAGATGGTGGCCAAAGTCAATCTCTATGTAGGCATTGAATGCTGGAAGAGTTCCGGTGTTACCGTAACTGATGGAGTAGGTATTGTTGAAGCATCTTCTAATAAGTGGTGCACCTACTTCAACTGTGAGGCGCGGACAATAGTAAGATGCTTGCATGGCAAAGCTGAGACCGTTGATAGTATCGGGCGTACCCGAAAGTTGTATATTGTATGATGTGCTGCAAATTGGTTGCCAGATGGTATCTTCCGTCACAAGTGAAATAGTGTAGCTTCCCGTGTCAAAAAGGTAAATGCTGTAATCTCCATCTGAATTGCTCAGGCCATAAAAAGGACCGGGGTCGGCTTTTACAATAACGTTAGGAAGCGCAATTTCCGAAGTATCTGTACTGCAATTGGAGTTTGCATCTGCAAACACTTTGCCTTCGATAATAAAAGGCGTTACTTCTGCCGGCAGTTTAAGTTTGAGAATAAAGATATCAAGCCCTGCAGAAGTTAAGTTAAAAGTATCTGGACTCGGATCAAAGTCACCCGTGCCTTGGAAATATCCTGTGGCATATAGGTTCTTGGCAGTATCAACCACTACATAACTTCCAAATCCATGAGACGATATTCCACCTAATTGCTTTGCCCAAACAAAATGTCCCGAAGCATTGAGTTTGGTTATAAAAATACCATAGCTACCTGGTGAAGTAAGATTAAATGTCCCAGGTCCCGGATCAAAATCAGCCGTGTTAAGGAAAGACCCAGAAGCATATACACTTCCATCTGCACCGACAAATATGGAGTGTCCATGTACAGTATAAAGTCCACCGAATTGTTTTGCCCATAATAAACTTCCCGAATCATCAAGTTTGGTGACAAAAACGTCATAATTACCAAACGAAGTGAGGTTAAATATTCCTAAGCCAGGGTCAAAGTCGGCTAAACCGGAGAAAAATCCTGTAGCATATACATATCCAGCAGCATCAACGGCTACAGAATATCCATAGACATCATCTATTCCACCAAATTGCTTAACCCAAACCAAATTCCCGGAAGTATCAAGTTTGGCTACAAAACCATCAAAGTTCCCAGCTGAAGTAAGGTTGAGCATTGCGGGGCTTGGGTCAAAGTCGGTTGTGCCGGTGAAATCACCGGTCGTATAAACATTTCCGGCAGTGTCAATGGCTATGGAGCGCGCTCGATCGTAACCTGTCCCACTGAATTGTTTCGCCCAAACCAAATTCCCAGCTACGTTAAGTTTGATGATGAAAATATCAGATCCCGCAGCCGAAGTGAAATTGAATATTCCTGGTCCGGGATCAAAATCAGCTGTTCCCGCGAAATCACCTGTTGCATACACATTTCCGACCGCATCAACAGCTATGGATAGTCCGCCATCAACTGATATTCCACCCAATTGCTTTGCCCAAAGCAGGTTTCCGTTAACATCAAGTTTAGTGATAAAAATATCTCTATTGCCAAACGAAGTAAGATTAAATGTTCCGGTACCGGGGTCAAAATCAGCTGTTCCCGCGAAATCACCTATTACATATACATTTTCGGCAGCATCAACGGCTATAGAGCGACCTTCATCATAGTCCGTCCCACCAAACTGCTTGGCCCACACAAAATCCCCCGAAGTATTTAGTTTGCTGATAAAAACATCTTTGCCACCACCAAACGGAGTAAGATTAGTTGTTCCAGGGCCAGGGTCAAAATCAGTTGTGTCGTTGTATGAACCTGTTGTATACACATTTCCGGCAGCGTCAACGGAGATAGAAAATGCATAGTCGTCATACATTCCACCGAATTGGTGTGCCCAAGTTAAAGTCTGTGCCAGAACGAAATGGCACATCAGCAGAGCCAAAGCAGCAGCAAGGATAAATTTTGCTTTCAATGCAGATTAGTAAATTTACCTAAAGGTAGCATTAAGAAAATTGCTATCCAATCACTCTTTGGCGCGAAAATCCCCTGTGCTCCAAATCTACCGGCAGCATAGAGAAAAGAATACACGAATTCCGATTCCTATCTTTGTAAGTAAAATTTAATTATGAGCACAGCGGACATTCGCAAAAAGCTGCATCACTATGTTGATACGGCCCACGAAAAAAAGCTGAAGGCGCTTTTTACGATTGTGGAAGAGGAGATCGAGGAGACCTACTCTCATTGGCAGGATAAAGAGTTTGTGGCTGAACTCCAGCGGAGAGAGAACGCATATCTTAACGGCACGGCAAAAACGTTTTCACTCGCTGATTCCGTCAGCCGGGCAAAAGAGGCGGTGAAGCGCACAAAGACCCGGAACCGGTGAATGCCCTGGAGATACTTGAAGAGGCAGACCTGGAATTTGCAGAGGCGGCAGCATGGTATGAGTCCCAAAAGCAAGGGCTTGGAGACAGGTTCATAGCCATCATCTGAACCAATTTTCAATCCCCTAAGTAACTTGTCCCTCCTAAATGAAAAATTTGGGTTTTTAACATCTGTTGCAGACTCAAAACCCCCAGATTGCCTAAACTTGCCACTTCTTATTTCAATCACAATGGATATAATCATGCGAATTACTTTGTCCGTCTTTATTTTCTTGTGGACGCTTATTTCATGCCAGAGCAATACGGCTTCAAATACGGAAAACGCATCAGCGGCAAGCGTTTCTGAGGTAGCAGCATCTCCGGCTGATTTTCAGATGCAGCCCGATACAATCTGGTTGGAGGGAAAGTTTCTTCCGGGATGCGCCATACCGGGAACCATCAAGGTTGCGGAGCATAATGAACTTAACTCGCCCTGGCGGCAGGCTACCGTAAACAGCAACGGAGAGTTTAAATACGCCATTTATCTCACCGAACCGCGCAGGATAGCGCTGCGCACCGAGAAAAAAGCCAGCTATGATTTCATGGCTACCACCAAAGAGAAGGTTTACAAAATCGAAATCACCTGCTCGAATGGTTATGAGAAGATAGAGCTGAAAGGCTCGGCAGAGGAGGTGCCTTACCGTCAGTTTAGCAACGCGAATAAAAAATTCCGCAGCGATGTTGATGACATTACCAAGAATGATATCTCAAAACCCGAAGTGTTCACGCAACTGAAAAACACGTTTATAGAATATCAAAAAACGTTGGATGGTATCGCCACAGCAAATCCAAAATCATTCACAGCAACTTTCCTTTGCGCTGCGGAGAAACTTCCGGAAGGTTCTCTTAACTCACTGGAGTCGCTTCGCAAAAATTTTCTGAACAGAGAAGTTTTTGCAAGTCCATACCTGTATAACGACTTTATCGGCCAGCGCATCATCGCCAACTATTCAAGCATCCGCGACAAAAAAGTTGATCCCTACGAAACGATTGACAAGCTGATGAAGACCGGAGCTAAAAATCAGGAAGCAGCCAAGCGCCTGCAGCAGATCACTTACAATATCTTCTATTTCCGGCATGAAGAAAATTTAGTGACTGCGTACATCAACTGGGCGGCAAACAATGCTGCAAGCATGTATAACCAGAGCGTTAAGATGCAATTGCAGCGGCTGCAAAATGTGATTATCGGCAAGCAGATGATTGAGGTGGAATTGAAAGACCCAAGTGGCGCTCCAAAAAAACTGAGTGATGTAGTGAAATCAGGCAAGTTAACGCTGCTCATTTTCTACAGCCCGACATGCTCGCACTGCCAGGAAGAAATACCACAGATCGTACCTGTTTGGGAGGCGAATAAAAATAAAGGCCTTAAGATCTATTGTGCCGGTTTCGATGCTACAGATGCAGAGTGGGATTGGTTCATCAAGAACAAAGCCAGCACCGAATGGACGCACGTATTTGAGCCGTCAGATGGATCTCCGCCTTCATCACGCTACGTGGTAAATTATACGCCCACTTTTATTTTGATCAACAAAGAAGGGAAGATCGTTTCGCGCTTCGCAGATATTGATTACGTGAAGAATGAGCTGCCGAAGCTGTTGAATTAGTTGTTGTTAACTGTTATTCGTTAATGGTTAACAGTTAGCATTTAAATTTTCACTCAGGATTAAAAAATACAGTTCGGACTCCCTCTCCCATAGGAGAGGGGCGGGGTGAGGCATTTTTGGGGACCCCGCAAACTATCGCCCAACCAATTCCTTCACCCACTTCTTCTTTACAAACTCTCTGTACTTCATATTGAGGAAATGATTTGGCAGCCAGCTTTTGGCTTTGAAGGCAATTTTAGCTTTCATGGGATGCAGGATGTAAAAGGTGCCTTTCCCTGCTTCAGTTAAAATATAATCTGCGACTTCACCGGCACTGATTGGAGCCTTTTCGATCTTCTTTTTTCCGATAGTGGTAGCGTTTTCATCTCCACGCGCATGCTGCATAATGCCGCTTTTGAAAAATTCAGGTAAGGCAACCGAAACGCCAACATTGAAAGGCTTTAACTCGGCATAAATACTCTCTCCCAAAGCGAGAACAGCGGCCTTTGTCACATTGTACATGGCCATGTTGGGCATGCAGGCTATGCCGGCAACGCTCGATATCGTCAGAATGTGTCCTGACTTTTGTTTTTTCATCACTTGAGTAGCATAGTGGGAGCCATAAATCACCGCCATTTGATTGATGCCCGTGATCCAATCCCACTTTTCCAATTCATAACTCCCAAACAATCCTCCATCACCGATACCGGCATTGTTTATCAGAAGGTCAATTCCGTTGTTGCTGGCGACAAATTCATCAAAAGCCTTTTTATAAGCTGTTTTGTCGCTCACGTCAAATTGATAGATAAGACATCTCCCTCCGGCTTTTTCGATATCCTGCTTTGCAACCTCCAAAGCTTCCTTGCTGATATCTGTGATGCCGATGTTCCAGCCGTCATTGGCAAGCTGAATGGCGAGAGCCTTCCCTAATGACCCTCCCCCTCCAGTGATGAAAACTCTTTTGGATGGATATTTTTGCGTCAGTTTATAGCTCATGATGTTGTGTTTGAAGGCGGAAAATAAGAACTATGCGGCAGTTGAAAAAACATGCCTATGGTTGCGTCTTTGACCAACCATATTACAAGCGGTTGGTGGAAACACACAACTGCGAGCTGGAACGCTTTTCAGGCGATCATGGTTATCAGTTCAAATTTGCAAAATGACATTCAAGGAAATGATAAACAGCGAAACACCCGTGCTGGTGGATTTCTACGCGGATTGGTGCGGCCCATGCAAGACTATGGCTCCCGTGCTGGAGCAACTCAAGGAGGAACTTGGCGATAAAGCAAGAATCATAAAGGTGGATGTTGATCGTAATACAAAAGCGGCCGTCCACTATGGAGTTCGGGGCGTTCCCACTTTTATTCTGTTCAAAAAAGGACAAGCCTTATGGAAGGAAGCCGGTGTGATCTCCAAGCAGGAGTTGAGGGAAGTGATTTCGAGGTTTTCTTAAGCTGAGTTACCCCTCTGTGTCTCCCCTAAAAGGGGGGAAGTTATGTTGCGGAAAAATAAACATGCGTTTGTAGACAACTCAATTCATATTTTTACAGCTTCAAGTTGTATCTTAACCGTCTAATTCACAAAAACCCGTTGTCATGAACGAAGACAAGAACTTTCTTAGCGTAGTGGAAAACAGGGTGATCAGGCTGCAAACCCAGATCAACGACCTTCAGGAACTTATCAAGCATTATCGTGCCGTGCTTGCCGATTTCAAGAGGAACGTGAAGGTAGATCTGCCTGTTGAAGATGCGCTGCTACACCAGGATGAGAATGTGACCCTGTAAGTTTTGCCTCCCGCAGGTTAATTGTCCTGTCAATCCAATCCTTTATCTTGCGCACCTATTTCAAAGCGCAGGATGTTTGATGTCATCATTATCGGTGCCGGTATTGTAGGACTTGCAACAGCCTTTCGGCTGCAAGAAAAAAAGCCCGGCATCAAGCTCGCTATTCTTGAAAAAGAAGATGGAGTGGCGCGCCACCAAACCGGGCACAACAGCGGTGTGATGCATTCGGGTGTCTATTACAAGCCCGGCAGTCTGAAAGCTATCAATTGTGTTCAAGGCTACAATCAGCTTGTTGAATTTTGTAATGAGCACGCAATTCCATTCGACATTTGCGGAAAAATAATTGTCGCCACAAGGCAGGAACATCTTCCGATTCTCAACCGGATATTTGAGCGCGGAGAACAGAACGGCCTTGCAGGCTTAAAGAAAATTTCTCCTGATGAGATCAAAGAAATAGAGCCGCATGTCACAAAAAGCATTGCGGGTATTTTTGTACCACAGGCGGGCATTATAGATTATAAGCAGGTTGCCGAAAAGCTTGCGGAAATCATCAGGCAAAATGGAGGAGAGATTTTGCTCAATACGAAAGTTGAAAATATCATTTCCGAGGAGCGGCAAATAACAGTTCAAACAACGAAAGGCGATTACAACTCGGGCTTGATTATTAATTGCGCAGGACTTTACTCCGATACTGTTGCCCGTCTTACGCACCCCGACCTCGATATGCGCATCTGTCCGTTTCGGGGAGAATACTACAAGCTGAAAAAAGAGAAAGAGTATTTGGTGAGAAATCTGATCTACCCCGTACCCGATCCTAATTTCCCTTTCCTTGGGGTTCATTTCACGAGGATGATAACTGGCGGCATAGAGGCAGGGCCGAATGCGGTGCTTGCATTTCGTAAAGAGGGATATTCCAACACAGATTTTCATTGGGGGGAATTTTCCGGAACGATAGCGTGGCCGGGTTTTCGAAAGATCGCTGTGAAATACTGGAAAACTGAGTTGAGAGAATTGCAACGCTCATTCAGCAAAGCTGCTTTTGTGAAAGCTCTGAAAGAGCTCATTCCAGAAATAAAAGAAGATGATGTGGAGTCGGGCGGCTCAGGAGTGCGAGCACAGGCTGTTGACCGTGCGGGAAACTTAGTAGATGACTTCCTGATTCTTGAAAGCCAACATGTCTTAAATGTTTGCAACGCACCCTCTCCGGCTGCAACTTCTTGCCTTTCGATTGGAGAGCATATTGCGGGAATGGCGGTGACGCGGATTGCCTGAACAATATAGGTTAACCGGATTCTTTTATTTCACCCTTATGTATTAATTTCAGTAATGTGATTTACCGCTTACTGTTAAGTACCTTTTTATTCCCCTTTATTGTTTTATCACAGTCTAACAATATTCAGACGTTAGTTCCAACTGTGCTAACTGATCCGGACACAGTTTGTATCTACAGCGTGATTGATGCTTCATTTACTTCAACCGGTTCGTTTGGTTTCGGCAATTTTTACACGCTGCAACTATCCGACTCATCTGGCGCATTTATAAATCCTGTTATGGTTGATACCTTTCACAGCAGAAATGCTTTTAATCCCGCAATAGGATCAGAGCCAGGTACTTTTTCGACTGTTGTTCCAGAAGTTCCATTCGGTTGCAATTATTATATCCGGGTGACTTCATCAAACCCGCAGGTCATTGGCAGCTTGTTTGGTCCGTTTTGCATTAAGCCGTGTGATCTTTACATTCCTCAGAACGGCACCTTGAAAACCTGTATCAATAACACCTCCGGAGATAGCGCACAATTAAGTATCGTTGTCAATATGTTAAATCAAACCGCTATCTACAATTCCGGAAATACTTTCATAACTGAGCTGCTTGATCCAAATACTTTAACCGTAGTAAATACAGGATTGGGAACCGTAACAGCAACCAATTCCACAACGCTAACATTAACTATCCCCGATGTGAATTCCCTTCTGGCATTGGGTATAACGCCCGGAGAATATTATTTGCGGGTCTTTGCCAGCAGTTCTTCAACCCCTTGGAATTCAAAAAGTTCTCTCATTAGGTTCTCCATCGGAGCTCTGGGTGATAGCATCTACATTGTTCCGAGTAAACTAATTTACTGCAATACCGAAATAGCATCACTTTCAATAAATCCTTATAATGCCAATTCTGAGTATGAATGGTTGAGCGCATCGTTAAATAATGGTGCGCCATTACGCTGGGCTTTTCATCCACTGTTGATTGACTTTACAGGTGCTCCTGTAGGAGGGTATTCATTTCGTGTAAGAGAATTTAGCTACGGATGTGTCGGAAATTACTCCCCGGTGGTAACCATTGACATAGTTGCTCCTGGAGCAACCCTTTCCATTTCAGGAGAAAATGAAGTATGTCCGGGTAGTACAAACCAATTCACGGTTGAGTTAATACCAAATACCTATTACCAATGGGACGTGATTGGAGGTGTAATAGAAGATTCTACACTAAACGAGGCAACTATACGCTTTGATTCAAGCGGATTGGCTGAGGTATCCATTACCGGATTAAACGTGTGTAATATAATTACCGCAACTCATGTTGTTGATGTTAAAAACCCTTTGAATGTACTTTTTGGTTTCCCGGTAAACTATTGTCTTGAAGACAATACGGTTCCTTTGTATGCCACTCCTTCTGGTGGTGTTTTTTACGGAGATGGCGTGATGGCTAACACATTTTCCCCAAATGGTGCGGGTGCGGGTAATCATACCATCACTTACGAAGCCTACGATTCAACCACCGGGTGCCTTGTTTCGGATTCCGCGGTACTTAATGTGCAGAGTTGTTCCGGCATTTCTGGATTAAATTCCGTTTTGTTTGTTATCCATCCAAATCCCGTCAGCGAGATTTTAACATTAGCTACACATTATTTTAAGGAGCAGCATTTGAAAATCGGAATTTATGATCTGACAGGATCTCTAATTGAGCAATTCGACAAGGCAACCGGGAATCACAATGATCTTCCTTTGGATGTTCAACACTTACCCGCAGGAACTTATTGGTTATTCATTCATTCACTAACAACCAACGCGCCCATCGGCAAATTTCGTTTTGTCAAACTCTGATTGTGAATCAGTCATCTCCTTGTCAGATACTAGCACTAATGCACTTCCCAATATTCCTTCACATTTACTACCTTTATTGGTTCCATTAAATCATGCGGCAACTCTGCTTTTTCATCGGTTTTTTTGTGCTCCTGCAAACCGTGCAGGCGCAGCAGATATTGCTGCTTACGGAAAATTTTGAATCTCCCTCCAGCACGTTTGCTTTCGATACCGGGGGTGTAAGTACTCCTGCCGGGAACAACCAGTGGATCATCAATACCGAATACGATGGCGGAGGAATTTATCCCAACACCATCAGCCAGGACAGCACCAACACCGGAACGATTGCCAATGCGCCTTACAGCACCTATCTGCACATTCACGACATTAATGCCGCGCCAACGGTAGCAAACGCCAACTATAACGCCTCATCAGCCTCTGACAGGTTCGCGTATATTGATGATGGCTTCTGCACTTTGGGATTAACCGATGTTACGCTTGCATTTTTCTACCTGTGCGAAGGGTCGGCAAATGCCTATGGAGAGGTTTATTACAGCGTTGATGGCGGACCCTGGCTCAAAACCGGTGCGGCCCAATACAGCAACCAGTCGAAATGGAAATACATTACCCTTACCGACCCTGCATTCAACAATGTTTCCGATCTGCGATTCGGATTCCGTTGGGTGAATGCTGCCGGCTCACCGCCAAGCACTGCTTCATTTGCCATTGACGACATCATAGTTGTTGCTACTTATGATGAACAGTTCGGCACTCAGCTTCATATTGATTTTGTTTCTCCAAATCCGATATGCAGGCAAAGCGCATTGATCATTCAATGGAGCATGGACGCGCCTTTGTGCGATGGAACCTATCGTATAGAACTGTCGGCCGCTAACGGAAGTTTTGGCAACCGCACGAATCTTGGCGTTTTCAATATCATCAATCAGCAAACCAGTGGCGCTGTGGCAGTCATCATCCGCGGAACGGTGACTCCGGGAAACTGCTATAAGGTTCGCCTGGTTAGAGTTTCACCGCAGCCATTCATCACGGGAGAAGCCAGTGTCTGCATCCAGGTGAATTCTTGTCCCAATGTTATTACTACGATGACGCCAATTGTGACAACCGATCAGGATACGGTTTGCTCGCTCAGCGCAATTGATATTCCTTTTACATCAACTGGAGTTTACAACAACAACAATGTATATGTCGCCCAGCTTTCCGATTCAGCAGGAAACTTCGAGTATTATGATACCATCATCACTGCCGATACCATCGTAACGCTCGATACCATCATCAGCCCACCTGACACATTGATAGTACTGGATACAACGGTGATCTATGATACGATCTACAATGTCACCGATGCCTTTTCCGTGCTCGGCACACTGCCAAGCTCAGAAACCTTTGATCCCGCGATTGGCGCGATGCCCGGCTCTGTTTCAGGACTGATACCGCGTGTGCCCGAAGGATGTAATTATTACATCAGAATTGTTTCCACAAGCCCGGTTGCAATTGGTTCACGCTACGGTCCTTTCTGCATCAAGCATTGCGACATCACTACGAACGAGACGATTGATCTGCATTTTTGCATATCGGGCACGGTAGGAGAATCCGATACTGTACGAATTGACATTCATGAGTGGGATTCGCTCGCAAGCTATCTTGCAGGCAACAGCTTCATCGTACAGTTGCTGGATATGATGTTTTTCACCGTAGTAAATGAAGGTGGGCTTGGAATTGTTTTCGATACAGCATCAACATCATTCATTCTCACCGTTCCCGGTTTGAACGATCTGCTTGCCCTTGGAATAATGCCGGGCGCCTATTACAT
>CAYOYI010000010.1:14813-21742 GCA_964408105.1 uncultured Chitinophagaceae bacterium
AACGCATCCCTGGAATTCGAACGGAACCGTAATTCGTATAACTATAGGTGCACCCGCTGATAACCTTGCTGTGATTCCCGAGCAAACCGTTTATTGCAACACAGAAATCGCCAGACTGTTTATCAGTCCTTACAATCCGAATTCGCAGTATGACTGGTTGAGCGCATCCTTGAATAACGGTGTGCCTTTGAGATGGCCATTCAATCCATTGCTTATAGATTTTACAGGCGCTCCTCCGGGACCATATACCTTCAGGGTTCGCGAAACCAATTATGGCTGTGTAGGAAATTATTCCCCTCTTGCCACGATCTACATCACCACGATTCCGAACGTCACAATTTCCGGCCCTGCGGTTGTGTGCCAGGGTGATACCTTCCTATATGATGTCTCTTTCCTCCCGGAAACATATTATCAATGGAATTTGGATTGGGGAACCATCGTTGACACATCGAACAACGAAGTGATCCTTACTTTCGATTCAATAGGAATAGCAGAGCTTAGCCTTCATGCTCTGAATATTTGCGGTGATCGTTCAAACTCGTTTCTCATTGAAGTAGTGCAGGTGCTTTCGGTTGATGCGGGGGAAGACACGTCCATTTGTATTGGAGATTCGGTTAAGTTGGAAACCACGGGGGCAGGATTTTACAATGACCTTATCACGACAAGTTTTGGCGTGAATTGGGAGCATGGGCACATGTTTAACCTTCAGGCTGATGTGGATCTTACCATACAGGGGTTCAGCGCTTATTTTGATACCACATCAAATGTTGATGTTGCTATTTATTATCGTCCTGCCTCGTTTCTGGGCGCGGAAACCGACCCCACGTCCTGGACGTTGCTTGGAACTGCAACCGGAATCATCCCAAGTAGCGGTGGTAACGAAACATTCATACCTATTCCGTTAAGTATCAATATGCCTGCAACAAGTACTTATGGTTTTTATATCACGACTACCAACGGCACGCAAATGAGGTACACCAATGGTAGTTCAACTTTGAATGTTTATGCCGCTGATGGCTTCCTGAAATATGTTGAAGGGACTGGCATCACTTACTCATTCAGTTCTCCGCAAACTCCGAGAATTTGGAATGGGATAGTACATTACTTCACTTCGCATGGAGTTAATTATTTATGGAGCACGGGTGACTCAGTTCCTTCCATCATCGTAAAGCCGGATGCTGATTCCACCTACTCTATTCGCGTTTATGATGAAAACGGTTGCGGTGGGTCGGATAACGTTTCAGTTTTAGTTAACCAGGTTCCGGTTGTGACGGCAACTGCAGATGATTCATTGCTGTGCAAGGGAGAATCAGTTCAACTGACGGCCACCGGTGCTGAAATTTATCGCTGGACTCCAAACACAGGCTTGACTGATCCGAATATTTCAAATCCTGTTTTCATTGGATCGGAAAACGCGATTTACATTTTAGAAGGCATTGATACGTCAACGGGATGTGTCAACTATGACACCGTAAGTGTGGTGGTTGAAGGATGCGAACTTATACTCAGAATTCCGCAGGCATTCACTCCTAATAATGACGGCAGGAACGATTTCTTCACGGTATTTGGGGATAACGTTGAGCAATATGAAATAAGAATATTCAATCGCTGGGGTGAGCAAGTTTACTATTCCACCAATCCTGCGGAAGTTAGTCAGGGCGCAACGGATAAAGGATGGGACGGAACCCATCGCGGAAAGCCGCAGGACACCGGTACTTACGTTTACTATATCAAAGCGAGCAAGGGCACAGAATCTCTTGAAAGGAAAGGAAACTTAACTTTGATAAGGTAGTCCCCGAATTTTTTTGAATTGATGCTTACTGAAAACATAAAAAGATTTTTGGCAAGCGTGTGCTTGTTACTTTCTATTTTTTCTCTGACTGCCGGAGATGGGATGAAAGTGCGTGAATACAACTTCACAAGCTTTAATGCCGACAAACCGAATATCACGCCAACACTTCTTAAAAACACTCCCAATGAATTTCAAAGACATCCTGAATTTGGAATTCTGCCTTACAAAGCGGGATGCAGTGAATGTGTCGAGCTTTTGCAAAAGCGCGATTACTTCTCGCGTTACTTCATTGATCCGAATAGCAGCGGACATTTTTACGTGCAGGAATCTTATTTCCCCCTGCACTTTCGCGATAAGTCCGGAGCATTCAGAACCATTGATCCCAGATTGAGGCCTGTTGCAGGCAAACAGAATTTTTATTCTGCATCCAGTCAGCCCTCGCCAACTTTTTACGATAACAACAAACATGAAACAGCCGTTACCTCTGGTGATTTCGTTTTCACCTTCAACAACAAGGTTTCGATGTACTTTCTCGATGAGAGTGGAAATCAGCAACAACCAGCACCTGCCGATTTTAAAAACAACTCCATCGGAGAAAGCGGAGTGCTGACAAAAAATGCCTGGAACAAAATTGACATGCAGCAGATATTCGATGTCAGTTCCGTGAAAACCAATTTCATCATTAACGAGCCGCTGAATATTCCATCCAACTCGAAATGGGTGGTTTTTGAAGATGTTATTTCGTTACCCGGATCGATGACTTTGAAAAAGACCAATGGAAAAATTCACGAGGGTTACTGGATGGGGGATTTGGAAATCCGCAAAGAGAATAGCAATGATGTAATAAAGTACAAGCGACCTATTTATTACGACCGCTATGGTACAGGAATTTATGGAATTTACGACATCGAAAAAATAGAAAGTAATTACAGAATAAAAACGTTAGTCCCAGTTGATTGGCTGAACAACCCAACAATAAACTATCCAATATTCATCGACCCGGTGGTTTTATCAGGCCGGGATAGTACTGGAAAGTTTCTTTACTATTATCCACCAGATACAGTGACCAGAGGGGCTTACTTTGCCTTTACAAGAAGTCCTCAAAGTTGTGATTATACACTCATTGTAAATGTGCCCGGAAAGACAGAATTGTTTGATGCTTATGTGGATGTTGAATACAAAAATTCTGACTCTCTTAATTGTGCGACTGTAACTTCAACCCACCCTCAGCTTTATTGCAACTTTACCGATGTATCCATGGAGATAATGGGCCCCTGTACCACAACAAATCAATTGATGTGTGACACCACCAACGTAAGTCCATATTTAGGAACTTGTACAACGGATCCGCGAAAAGTACCAGGGGCGGGTGCACTTCGCTATGCGAACTTTGTTCATTGCGTAAAGCCTCAATGTCCTGATTATATCATTCCCTTTACATTAAAGAACAGAACTTTCCAATGCTCTGAAACTTGTAATCATAAATGTGCATTTGGAAGTTTTTTTGCCGTAACCGTTGAAGGAAGAACCATTGAAAATGTTGTCCACTCGGAGGATAAAGGAAGAGTACTCACTATTTATGATACAATCTGTGCAGGCTCACCTGTAGACCTTGTTTCGTTCCCCGATTATGGAGTGCCTCCATACACTCATTATTTATGGACGCCCAGCGGACTGACGGATTCCGTTTCACGGGTTTATCCTGAAACCACCACAATGTATGTCGGGACTGCCTTCGATACTTGCGAGAATTCCGCGAACGATACGGTATGGGTGAATGTAGTTCCATCACCTAATGCTGATTCAGGTCGGGACACCAGTTTATGTGATGGAAATCCGCCTTTGATCTTAGGCGGTAACCCAACAGGTTCTCCCGGCTCAGCCTACATTTGGACTGCAAATCCTCCCTCGGCAATTAGTTTTTTGTCGAGCACTACTGCGGCAAATCCGCAGGTTGTAATTCCACAAGGCAGCATTGGCAGTTATACCTTCACGGTTGAGGTGATTGGAACGCGATGCTCGCGTTTCGATTCGCTGACGATAACTATAGTTCCTATTCCATCTCCGGTGATCGTTGCGGATACCAACAGAGTTTGTGAAGGAGAAAGCATCACGCTTTCTACAACCCCGGCCTTTGCCGGATATCAATGGTCGAATGGCGGCACTACTTCAACAATAATGATTTCTGACAGTGCTTTATATTCAGTAACGGTAACCGACACCGTAGGTTGTCAGGGTGTTTCTTCGAATACGTTTCAGGCAACGATACTTGAACCATTATCGTTTGAAGTTTATCCGCAGGATTCAGCGATGGACTTTGGGAACAGTGCAACGCTTCGTGCGAGTATTGACCTGCTCAGTTCTCCGGTTGATAGTTTTTACTGGTCACCGGGTTTGTACACCACCTGTACTGATTGCCCTAATCCAATTGTGACACCTCCCTCGAATCAGGAGTACACTTTAACCGTGCATTCGGCTGACGGATGTATTTCCAGCGAAAGTTTGCTGATAAGAGTTATTCTTCCTGATGCGTACGCAATTCCTACTGCATTCTCTCCAAATCAGGATGGAGCGAATGATCAGTTCTATATTCTGAAAGCGAGTGGAGTAACAGTCAAAGAATTCAAAGTGTTCAACCGCTGGGGGCAGATTGTTCATGATGGACTCGAGCCCTGGGATGGATCCTTTAAGGATGAACTCCAGCCGATCGGAGTCTATACATTTCTTTTCGTACTTCAACTCTTCGAGGGGCAAACGGTTAAGGAGGCTGGGAGCGTGACATTGGTGAGATAACTACCTCACTAACTTGGTAAATCCTTCATTCTTTAGTAGGGGAAAAATAATTCTTACAGCAGAGACGATCATTCCAGTTGCCCGCGAAATTTTGGCCGGAGAAGGAAAGGGGGTCAGAATATTTTTCGCGCCAAAAATAGCAACAGCAAAAAAGTGACGCAGCAATAATTTCACATCCCGCGAAATTGCCGACAAAATCGAAATGGGTTCGGATGCAAATTTTTCGCCTCGTTTCAAATAATCATAACATGCTTTTTTAAGCTCTTCGTTACTCATTACATTGTACAAGGCATCGGCTAAAATATTAATGGTAGCATCCTTACTGCTTCGTTGACTGTAAAATTCATCAACCACTTTGGTAAGCGTGGCGGTATTGTTGAAATTCTTTTGTTCTAAAAGTTTAGTCCCGAGAGAATGTACATCCGTGAGGGCTACTGTCATGCCACCCCCGGTCAATGGATGACGCATATTAAGGGAATCTCCAAGCAACACCACTCCCGGTTTCCGTAGGGGCTTTGCTGGAATTAAATGATTCGGCATGAACCGGAATTTACCTTCATCAACAGCATTATTGAATGAGGAAATAATTTCCTGAGGTAGTTGCTCTGCCAGTTCTTCTTTTAAAACTTTCACCAATGCTTCTCCCTTAGGTGGCGGAGTCCCTCCGGGAAAATCAATCAATATTCTTGTTTCAGTTGAGGAAATCGGATACACCAAACATGGTGATGATTTAGTAACAATCACGTGCCCGTGATTAGGATAAGGCAATTTGCAATCTTTCAAAATAAGGCCGAGGAAGTATCCGGTTACCTTTTTCCGGTCGATAGAAAGCTTTTCTCTAAATGAGGAGAACATGCCATCGCTCGAAACCGTTAGAGAAGCTTTTATTCCCTTCACTTGCTTATCATGGTTGCTGATGTACTGAACTCCTTTTATCCCATCACCTTCTTCAATAAGTTCAGTTGCCCGACCCTCTATCAGTTCTACATTCGGAAGGCCATGAAGGTAATGGCGTATGCTTTGAATGAATTTTCCATTTCTGAAACCTCTGCCCGTAACAGATTCAGGATACCGAATGCTGAAGTTGTTGCCATTCATAAAGAGTGCGTAGCCTTCCATTTCCTGTGCATCAAAGCCATCAACCAAATGTTCTAATCCCATTGCTTCGAGTTGTTGTAATCCTCCCGGTTGCAACAATTCGCCAATAATTCTATCGGGCTCCTCGAAATTTCGCTCGATAACAATTACGCTTTTCCCGTTCTGCCCAAGAAATGCGGCTAACACTCCACCGGCAACACCCGCGCCAATTATGCATACATCATACTTTGAGCGTTTTGGTGCAATTGTATTTCGCGCTTGCGCTTTGGCAGAATGTTCAGCAAGAACATTCCCGGAATCAATTGATGTCATACAGAGATTTAATTGGCTGCTGTTTCCTTCAGTCTTGGAGGGATCGTACTTAACTCGCGCCACTTTACTTCATCCAGCGCTTCGGTAATCCGGTTAAGCGCTTTTTTAGTATCCAAAAAGTTCGGGTCCTGCGGATCGAGCTTCATGCTGATAGCTTCAACAAATTCCAGCATTGCCTTCCTCACAGAATCCATGTCTTTCATGTAGAGCATCATCTTGGCTGCTATGCCCTTTCTGATTTTTACAACTTCTGTGAACACATCCGGGTTGTTGTAAATTTTAGCAAGTGTCGCCATGGCCATCACTTGCGGTATAGCGCAGAAACGAAACACCTTCGGGTCTCTGATCATGTTAAGATAAATCACGCAATTTGAAACATGTTGCAACGCATCCGTCACTAACTCGTTTATGCAGGCGAGCGCAGCCTTTGAATCGGGCTCTTTGTGCATCAGATCCAGATTGTCGGAATATTTGCCCCACACTTCTTTTGGCCAAAATGCACGGCCAAGATTCAGGTCTTCATAATAGTCGCGCGAGATATTTGTCTTTTGCAAGAGTAGTCCCATTGATTTGGATAGATCAACCCGCTTTTGAAGTTCTGGAGATTCCAAACCCGATGCCGAGAAAAGACTCGAAAGTCCTACACCGACAAGCCCTGCAACATAAAAACAGTAATCATTATAATCTTCAAGTGTTGAAACGCTACGCTCAGCATAGTCCGCCATACCATTGCCCATCTGCTCGCAGATATTTGTTATCACATTCTTGTAAGAAGGATCAAGTTTTTTAAATACACGAATTACCTTGTCGAAATTTTCCAGCAGCAGCCTGTAATCTTTTTGATCACCCACTCCTGAGATATTCCACCCGTCCTGGTAAAGCTTGGCGTGAAAATTTCTTAACAGAGGTAGGCGTTTCTCGGCAGGATAAGTCA
>CAYOYI010000011.1:0-17271 GCA_964408105.1 uncultured Chitinophagaceae bacterium
ACTTATCAAGGGTGTCACCATAATAGTAATGAGCCGCTCTTTCCAATTGGTAATTGTACGCGTGGCCATTATAGCAGGAACCGCACATGCGAGCCCTGAAAATAGTGATACTGCACTTCGACCGTTCAAGCCGAATCTTCGCATTACTTTGTCGGAAAGAAAAATGGCGCGTGACATGTATCCGATGTCTTCCAGAAATACAATTAGGGTAAAAAGAATGGTGATCTGAGGAATGAAAATGCAGATGCCGGCAATACCAGGAATGATGCCGTCTGACAAAAGACCGTTTATAAAACCTTTCGGAAGATTATTTCGTGTGAAGACACTGAGCTCGCTAAAAGCCGAATCAATCCAATCCATAGGGTAGGTGGCCCATGCAAAAATTGCCTGAAACAGCAGGAAGAGTATTCCAAGAAATATCAAACTGCCAAAAAACCTGTGCGTGATGAGCGTGTCAATTTTTTCAGTGATGCCGGATTCCTCTTCGAACGGTTTTTGCACTATCGCGGTGCCCAAGGTAGTTTCGATCTTATTGTAACGGGCTATAGTTTCCTGAACTTGAAGGGCTACACTGTTAAACTTTTGATCCTCCAGAGCTTTACCGATCAGATCTTTCTGTTCTTTAGTCAGGGATGATAAATTTTTATGATGATGTGCCAGCAGTAAATTGCGATAATCATTCCCTGTATGGATTATTTTGTCCACCAAATTGATTACTGATTGAACCACTCCTTCAGGCTTGTAAAACCTCTTTCCGTTGGACGAGAGAGAAGAAAACCGGGCAATTAATTCGCTTATTCCGGCACCCGTTCTTCCGTTTACTTTTACAACCGGGATTTCAAGCATATTTTCAATAACTCCAATGTCGCATAAACCTCCGCGCTCGTTTACAATATCTGTCATTGTGAGCGCCATTACAACCGGAATTCGCAGGTCAATCAGTTGTGTGCAAAGCAGCAGATGGCGTTCAAGATTTGTGGCATCTGCAACATATACCACTGCATCCGGATACAGCGGATCACTTGGATTGCAAAGCACTTCAGCCACGATGCGTTCATCAGATGAATTTGGGTATAGACTATATGCTCCTGGGAAATCTATAATAGTAGCGCTTTCACCGTTTGGCAGTTTAAGGGTACCTGTTCGTTTGTCAACCGTTACACCGGGAAAGTTTCCCGTTTTCTGCCTTAGGCCGGTAAGATGATTAAATACGGATGATTTTCCCGCATTGGGATTACCGATGAGCGCAATTTTCATGAAGCATGATCAAGCAGGATGGTGCCAGCCTCATCAGTGCGCAATGCAATAAACTGTCCCTGCAGTTCGATATAAAGCGGACACCCTCCGGGTGCTTTCCGGATAAGACGTATTTGCCGTCCCGGAAGAAAACCCATTTCCATTAGGCGGGGTGTAAGTTGGGATTCGTTTAAGGATTTTATCACACCTTTTTCACCCGGTTTCAAAGCAAGAGTATTTCTGGCCATCCTTTCAAAATCAACGCTAAAGTTACATGAGGACTTAGTAGTGATTTGTGGTGAGTGAAGAATACCTAAGGGTAGGTAGGAAGCAATTTTTTTTATAAAGTGAAAATGTCTGTCTTAACTTTCATTATCATGGTTAAACCAAATGGTAGACGTCCAAACTGAAATCACAATCAACAAGCCGATAGGGTTTGTCTCAGAATATGCTTCCAATCCTGATAATGCTCCGGAATGGTATCTAAATATTGAATCGGCTGAATGGGAAACGGCAAAGCCACTAGTGGTTGGCTCGAAGGTGGCTTTCGTTGCGCATTTCCTCGGGAGGAAACTAGCTTATACTTATGAGTTTGTGGAATTGGTTCCGGGTGAAAAATTAGTGATGCGAACTGCCGAAGGTCCGTTCCCAATGGAAACTACTTACACATGGACTGCACTGAATGAGAACACCACTAAAATGACATTGCGTAACAGAGGCAATCCTTCCGGCTTTTCAAAGCTTTTTGCTCCACTAATGTCAACCATGATGAGACGGGCGAATAACAACGACCTGAAAAATATCAAGCGCATCCTTGAAAGCAGGTAAGATACAGGAGACTAAGCCACAGATCTTCGGTAGTGTATATAATCGGTAACAGGCGGATCAATATTGTTTTGTCTTAGAAGCGTTGCAATCTGCCCGCGATGATATGCGCAGTGATAGTTGACGTGAGTGAAGATCTCCCATATCTGGCTGGTGAATTCATCGCCTTTTGTGTTCCTGTAAGTCACAGGCGTTTCAACTCTTTTGGTCTTCAGGATGTCCAGACTTCTGTCAAAATTATCTTTCTGAATTTCAAGAATCGCTTGCAAAGTGTGAACGTCCCAAACTCCGTGTTTAGGCTTTGAATTTTCGATCCTGCTATTCCAGACATGATGAGCGTTGACAATATGGCTCAGTAATCTGAGGGCTGGTGGCAGGTCAATCTGCTTTTGCGAAAAATGAAGGACATATTCTTTATTCGCCCAGTCATTATATTCCATTTGAAAACGGTAATACTTTTTCATGCTGAATAAATGAAATCCAAAAGTAGATTAATTGGTGGCTAAATCAGCGGGCAATGACAAGTTTTCTAACCGAGAAGCCTGCCAAGGTTTGAACCTGCAGAAAATAAATTCCAGCAACAAGATTACTGGCGCTCAGAGTCAGTGTCTCACTATTAAAATTCGGCAACTCAAGCACTTTAACACTAGTCGAATTAAAAACTGAAACGGTAACAGGTTCTTTGCTTTGAAATTTAATTGACAGGAAATCAGAAGCAGGATTAGGAAAAACTTCAAAACCGGGTGTTTGATTTTCGCGGATGCCGTTGGATATGCAAGTTTTCGTAAAAGCATAAACGAATCCATCAACAAATTCTTCCTGCGGAAACAGGAGCGTATCGTTCATAAATCGAAAATAAATTGGCGGAGTACCAACAATGCCGATGCTGTCAAAAATCGGACACGATAGTGTATGTAAACCTGCCGAACTCGTATCCAGCATTATATTACACCTGCCGGAGAATTTCAGCGTGTCGCCTTTGTAGGCATCGCATGAAATGGTTTGGTTCGTGGAATCCTGTGCATCCTGCCGAAACTCAAGTTTTACGTTCATAAAGGCCGGAGTGGGAGGGAGACCTGCAAATCCTCCGTAGTAATAATTCCACTTCCAACAACCATTCAGATCGTGGATGACTGAATCAAGCGTGCCGGTTTGAGAAAACGATGTTAATGAAAGCAAAACGAAAGTTGCCGTGATCAGATTTTTGAATGGCGTCATTTTTTACTAAAAATACGTCCTGAAAATGGAAAACGTTGCCTGAGAGAATAATTTTGCGCTCATGATTGGCATTAAGGCAGTGCATAAATTATTTCTTGGCGGCTTGCTTGTTGCTTTTACAATGTTTAGCTGTGGAAACAAGGAGCAATCGCAGCAAGCGACTGAACAGCCGCAGGAAACGGAACAATCACAATATTCCCAGATACCGCTGATTAGGGAACTTGAAGATAAGATCGCGCAAAGCCCGGATAGCGCGGAGCTTTATTATCAAAGGGGGAGTGCTTATTTTGAATTGGGGAATATATCAAAAGCGCAGACTGATGCTGCCAGAGCGATTTCTATGGATTCACTGCAAGCGAAATATTACAGCCTGCTTGCCAAAATATATTTCGAGAAAGAGGAATTCACCCGTGCTGTTCAGGTGCTGGAGAAAGCGCACCAGCTTTTGCCTGATGATATTGACCTGATGCTGCACGCTGCAAGATATTATTATGTGATCGGTGAAGGCCAGAGAAGCATCACGCTTTTGGACAGTGTGCTGATGAAAAATGTGTTTAACCCGCAGGCATACTTTTACAAGGGAATGATCTTTAAGGAAATTGGCGATACAGCCAAGGCTATCTCAAATTTTCAAACTGCAGCCGAGCAGGACCCGAAAGTCTATGAAGCCTATATGCAACTGGGGTTGATGTTCAGCGCGAAGAAAGACAGAATCGCGGTTGATTATTTTAATAATGCGCTCAAGGTTGATTCTAACAGCCAGGAGGCCCAATACGGGATTGGAATGTTTTATCAGAACATCGAGGATTATTCAAAAGCTAAAGAAGCATATCGCAGGATGATCATTCGTTTTCCGCAAAGCAAGCTGGCTTACTACAATATGGGATACATTTACTTTCAGGAAGACTCAATGGATAAAGCAGAGCGCAGTTTTGAACATGCTTTGGAAGTAGCGCCTGATTATACAGAAGCCTACTATATGCGCGGCTTGTGCGCGGAAAGAAAAAAGGATTCTAAATCCGCTGAATATTATTACCGCCAAGCACTAAATTTGAATCCCGGATATAAACTCGCACTCGATGGCATACAACGACTGGAAAAATAGAGGCAGGCATGATTAACATCACTTTCCCTGATGGCTCTGTGAGGCAATATGAGCAGGGAACCACTTCACTCGACATTGCTAAATCCATAAGTAACAGCCTTGCTAAAAAGGTACTCTCGGCTGAAGTCAACGGAGAGGTCTGGGATGCAACGCGACCCATTACCAAAGATGTCAAACTGAAGTTGCTCACCTGGGATGACGAAGGAGGCAAATATGCTTTCTGGCATTCATCAGCCCATTTAATGGCTGAAGCGCTTGAGGCAACTTTTCCCGGTGTGAAATTCGGAATTGGCCCACCTGTGGAAACGGGTTTCTATTATGATGTTGACCTCGGTGACCGCCAGATATCAGACAAGGACCTTGAGGTGCTTGAAAAAAAAATGAAGGAGCTTTCAGCTAAGAATAGCCAGTATAGGCGGAAGGATGTTTCAAAGCCGGATGCAATTGAATATTTTAAAAAGAAGAATGACGAGTATAAACTGGAGTTGCTGGAAGACTTGAATGATGGGGAGATCACTTTTTACGAACAGGGGAATTTTGTTGACTTGTGCCGCGGACCACACTTGCCTGATACGTCACCCATCAAGGCAATTAAGCTTTTGACAATTGCCGGAGCATACTGGCGTGGTGATGAAAAGAGAAAGCAATTGACCAGGATTTACGGGGTCACTTTCCCGAAGCAGGAGCAACTTGACGAATATCTCAAGCTGCTTGAAGAAGCAAAAAAGCGCGACCACCGCAAGCTTGGAAAGGAATTAGAGATTTTTACTTTCGATGATGATGTTGGAAGCGGCTTGCCGTTGTGGCTTCCCAATGGTGCATTTCTCATCGAGCAATTGGAGGATCTTGCCAAGAAAACCGAAGAAGATGCAGGCTATTCAAGAGTCAGAACACCACACATCGCAAAGGAGTCGCTTTATCTAACTAGCGGGCATCTTCCTTATTACCAGGACAGCATGTTCCCGCCAATGGAAGTGGATGAATACAAATATTACCTGAAGGCGATGAATTGCCCCCATCACCATAAGATCTACGCGGCAATTCCCAAAAGCTACAAGGATCTTCCATTGCGCCTTGCAGAATACGGCACTTGCTACCGCTATGAGAAATCAGGTGAGCTGTTCGGATTGATGCGGGTGCGGTCATTACAAATGAATGACGCCCACATTTATTGCAGACGCGATCAGTTTGAGCAGGAGTTCAAAGCGGTGAATGACATGTACCTCAAGTATTTTAAGATATTCGGAATTGAAAAATACCTGATGCGCTTTTCAACTCATGACCCTGCTAAGCTTGGCAAAAAATACGTGGATGAGCCGGAATTGTGGATTGAATCTGAGAAGATGGTGCGGGATGTATTGAATCGTTCCGGCATTCCTTATAAGGAAGTAGCAGATGAAGCAGCCTTCTATGGGCCAAAGATTGATGTGCAGGTGTGGAGCGCGATCGGACGGGAATTCACGCTCGCAACCAATCAGGTTGACTTTGCGCAGGCACTACGTTTTAACCTGACCTATACAAATGCAGATAATAAACCGGAACGTCCGATAATTATCCATCGTGCACCGTTAGGGACCCATGAAAGATTTATCGGTTTCCTGATCGAGCACTATGCCGGCAACTTCCCGTTGTGGCTGGCGCCTTTACAGGCAGCTATTTTGCCGATTTCCGACAAGTTCATGGACTATGCCGTGAAAGTTTCCAAGTTGCTTAAAAATTCCGATATTCGCTGCACCATTGATGACCGCAATGAAAAGATCGGTAAAAAGATCAGAGACGCAGAAGTGAAGAAAATTCCCTACATGCTCATAGTAGGTGAGAAAGAACAAAATTCCAACACCATTTCGATCAGAAAACACGGAGAAGGCGATAAGGGAAGTTTGGCTGTCGTGGACTTCTCTGAAAGTGTTGGCAATGAAATAAAAGCTACATTCAATTAATTTTCTAACTAAATAAACTGAATTTGCAGTCACCAAGAAGACCGTTTTTCCCAAGGCAAAACCGGCCGCCCAGAAAGCAAAACCCCCACAACATCAATGGAGAAATTAAAGCCTACAGGGTGAGGCTTGTCGGGGAGAATATTGAACCAGGAATATTTGATACCCGCGATGCGCTGAAAATCGCTGAGGAACAGGGCCTCGACCTTGTCGAAATCAGCCCGACTGCCGATCCTCCGGTATGCAAGGTGATGGACTATCAGAAGTTCCTTTATGAACAAAAGAAAAAGCAAAAGGAACTGAAGGCTAAATCAGCTAAACAGGCTGTTGTTAAAGAGGTGCGCTTTACTCCAAATACCGATGACCATGACTTTGACTTCAAGGCCAATCACGCTGAAAAATTCCTGAAAGAAGGCTCAAAAGTGAAAGCCTTTGTTCAGTTCAAGGGAAGAGGAATCCTTTTTAAGGAAAGGGGAGAGCTGATGCTGCTGAAATTGGCTGAACGTCTTAAAGATGTAGGCACTCTTGAGCAGATGCCCCTTCTGGAAGGCAGGCGAATGATCGCTACCCTTGCCCCTAAGAAGAAATAGCCTTATTTCTCCAAACTTTTTTACTTTCAAACTATTCGCAGTATCTTTGCTGACCAAATTTTTCAGGTCATGCCAAAGATGAAGACGAATTCGAGCGCGAAGAAGCGTTTCAAGGTTACAGGTAGCGGGAAAGTAAAGCGCAAGCGTGCCTTTCACAGGCATATTCTTACAAAAAAAGCCAAGGACAGAAAGAAGAGATTAGTAAAAGATACTTTGGTTCATGACACGAATGAATACACCATCAAAAGATTACTTGTTCAAGCTTAAACAGTACTTCAAACTTTAGAATATGCCAAGGTCAGTACCCGCAGTTGCCTCCCGCAGGCGCAGAAAAAAGATTCTTAACCAAACCAAAGGCTATTGGGGCCGCAAGAAGAACGTTTACACCGTTGCAAAGAATCAACTTGAAAAAGGCTTAACATACGCTTACCGTGACCGCAAGGACAAGAAGCGCCAATTCCGCACACTCTGGATCGCCAGGATCAATGCAGCGGTTCGCGGTGAAGGCCTGAGCTATTCAAAATTCATTGATAAGCTCAACAAGGCCAACATCGGCCTCAATCGCAAGGCGCTGGCCGACATGGCAATGAACCAGCCGGAGGTATTCAAGCAGATTGTTGCCCAGGTAAAGTAAGGTTACCGGGCGCGTACTTTTCGTTTCTTCATCACATTGCTCGCAGCGCTTATTTCCGACATTCAGTACTTGTTTAGCTTCCAATCAGACAGTCCTTGGTGAACGAGGAATCCGCCAGAGGCGGAAAGCAATCCCAGGTTCCGTTCATTCTGAGTGCTCCGCGGGCAAAGAATCTCACCGTTAGTTTCAAACACAACCCGTTTAGGGCGTTCCAGGGTTCCAGTCATTATTCACGTCACCTAATTTCACTCCGATAAAGTTCTGATTGGTTTGGTCGGAAAGGAGATTGCTGTAGGTCCTGGTTTTTTCAAATGGAAAAGGGTTAAGCGGATTTCCGAACACTTGGTTGCTGTTAATGAATTCCCACAATCTTCCGCTGGTGAAGGTCGTTGCATTGCCGAGGATAACAGACCTGGTAATTAAAATATCCGAAGTAAGCACGGTGCCTGATGCGAATCCGTCAGCCGCAATGATCTTGTAAGGTGAGTCCAGCGTGTCCGTTACCAGAACATGCCTGCGAATCAATAAAATATCTGCGGTGGATATGCCATTGGTTACCAGCGAATCATTGGTTTTTGACGGAGTGATGATGTAGCTGCCACCAGCTATGACTTCAAAGTTGTACAGCCCGTTTGCACCGGTCACTGCCAATTGAGCATCCGATCCGCTAAGGGTCAGTGTCACCCCTTTCACAGGCTTGGCCGACTCCGTTAATACCGCGCCTGATATAGTGACGCATATATCGGTGTTTATACAGCCTCCCGCGCCATCACATTGGTCGGCAGTGCAGGGTAGGTTGTCATTGCAGTTCGGAAGTTTTCCGGTAGTGCCGCCTGAGCAAATTCCGCAGGAATCGATTGCAGCTGTGCCTCCGCAAATACCTGCACAATCTTTTGCTTCCACTGTAAAATCACCGATTACAAAAGTGGTATCCACGGTGACCGGAAAAATGATGACCTGAACTTTTACACGCAATGTAACTGATATAGAAAATACACCGGTTTCATGGGGAGTCCCTTCGAAAACTACGCATGCCGAAGTGTCAGGAGCAAAAACACATGTAGAGGGATTGCAATCGTAATCCATGCTGTCGGGCAACCCGTTAACTGTTAAAATGGTAACGCTGATCAATGGATAGCCCGCAAGCGAATCAGGGATAACGGCCGTGATCACTTCAGAATAAAACTCGCCTTCACATCCATCTGGAAGCCCAGATGGATCGGAAGTATAAATTCCAAATTCTGTATGTGAAGGATCTGGTGTGCAGGCCTGAGCGTAAGCAGAGTGGTCACATAAAAAAATAATCCCTAATAACAAACAAAACCAATAGCGCATAGGCGAATAAGCAGAGGTCGATAACTACAGGACGATGTCCCGAAATTTACAGAAAAGTCGTAAGAAAACAATGATTTACCCTACGTTTTTTTACGGAGGAGTATTGGTCCAGCTATTATTTACATCGCCAAGCTTAATACCGATGAAGTTTTGGTTTGTATAGCTGGCGTTCAAACCGGGGAATGACCGTATCTTCTCAAATGGAAACGGATAGTAAGGATTTCCAAAAACATGGTCGCTGCTGACGAATTCCCATAATGTCCCGACAGGAAATGTTTGGGTATTTCCAAGTATTAGCGATCTGATGTACAGGATATCCTGAGTGCTTACACCGGCTGATCCGTTTACATCCGCTGCAATTATTTTGAATGGTGAGTGCAAAGAATCAAGCACAAGAACCTGCTTTCTGACCAAGGTAATATCGAAAGTGGATACACCATTGCTTGCGGGAGTGTCTCCTACTTTTGATGGAGTCACAACATAATCTCCATTCACTTCAGCTTCAATGCTGTAAAATCCATCATCATCGGTCGTTACCGTATCACTTTCAGAACCGGATAAAACTATTGTTACTCCGGAAACAGGCGTGTCAATTTCCGTTCGCACGAATCCTGAGATCAGCGCATTTACTTTTACATTAAAAGTATCGTGAAGACAATTGTAGGATGAATCGGTAACATAGTAAGTGGTGGAACTGGCCGGTGAAGCGGTTATTGTTTTGGTGGAAAGGCCTCCGGGAGTCCATTCGTAAACTCCTCTCCAGGAAGCGCTGAACTGAATACTATCACCAAGAACCATGCTGGCATTCGTTGATGTATTCACATCTTTCATAATGGTGAATTGGTCAAGTACAGAACCGTCTTCAGCTATCCACTTAGCATCGAGCCTGTTGCCGGTGACCTCTAAATACAACGATCCGCCTTGCAGCGAATTGGAATAGTACATCGCATTATGCGGATAGCCAGTGGAAGTGGTGCCAAGTTTTCCGGCAGAACCTGCCACAACATATACGATTCCTTCATTTTCTTCTTTGGTTGAGGATTTGATGTAAGGACAGGAATTTGGAGAACCATTATACAGTCCGCTTGAAGTACCGGCATTGTGCAGGGAAGGATCAAATGTATTTTCTAATCCATAATGTCCTTTCATAAGCTTTGACCTTTCGTAATTGTGACTGTGTCCGCAAAGGATAAGATCCACTTTATACCGGTCAAGAATGCGCAAAACCTTGTCGCGGATATTGACCAGCTCGCTTTCAGTATCGGAATTATGACTGCCCTTTGTATATGGCGGGTGGTGCCAATAGATAATGGTCCAGGTCTGACTGTTATTCTCAAGGTCTTGTTTCAGCCAGGATATTTGCGCACTCGTGGTGTCAAATAATTTTTTTCCATTCTCCGTGCCATAGGAGTCAAGGCTTATGAAATGAATGTTTGCATAATCAAAGCTGTAATATTTCTCCGTTGCCGAGGGAACGCCTCCGGCTTCGGCATTGGCGGGAAGCGTGAAAATCTGAAAGTAGGGCATCGTGGTGTTATTAAGGTCAGAGGTGTTGTAATAATCATGATTCCCGGGAGCCGGGAATAGAGCCGTTTGCCTCATCACCTTGCCGTTCATATACGGCTGAAAAAATTTTGTGTGATATTCATTATCGGTTCCGCTTTCGTATGCGTTGTCGCCAAGCAATAGCCACACATTCGTGTATTTGCTCCCGATGAAATTGGCGTAAGCATTCATCACGTTGGTCTGCACAGTTTGGGCGGTGCCGCAATCTCCGGTCGCCCAAATACGGGTTGTTTTCTCTGTTCCCACCAAAGGTGGCGTGATGAAGAAATTATTTGAATCGCCCTGCAAGGTATTGTTGCCATGACCAACTGAATAAAAATATTTAGTGTCCGATAAAAGACCTGTAAGCTGAACAATATGTTCTGTAGTGGAGCAGAGGTCTTCTTTATTTTGATTTAAACTGATTGGCAGTGTGCCAAAACTTACTTTGGTGGCCGTTGCAATATCGGTCTTCCACCGGAGGTAAATACTGGAAGGCGTGGTGAGCTGCAGATAAGGTCCCCTGGTGATTGAAACTGCCGGTGGTGTGCCGCCTGTCAGTTCCAGATCAAACGAAAGATCGGAACTTGTGGCATTGATCTGATGCACTTCCGCAGCAATCGTATTTATTCCATTTGTGAATGATGCTGGCGCCAAAATTCCGGTGAGCCAGGTGTTGCCGTCATCGCTGATGGAAGCCGAAGCCCATGAATTATAGGTTGGAGTTCCACTGATGTTATCGCGGAAGACTTCCGCCCCATTCACATAAACCACGATGCCGTCATCGCGCTTAACCTTTAGCGTGAATGCCTGGAAGGAATTTGGATTTGTGATATTTACTTTATGCCTGAAGTAGTGAGTCGGATACCGGTTGCCCGAAGGTCCTCCCGGAATCACCGTTGCTTCATCCCCATCACCAAAGCCTAATTGCGATGCTCCTTGTGACCATGATGAATCATTGTACGAAACATCCCTCCACGCTGTGCCTAAATCAGTTCCGGAAGAATATCTCCAAACCGAACCGGTTGAAACAAAAGTGGTTTGTGCTTCGGTAATGTTGATGACCAATATAAATAGAACGATAAAAAAATGACGTACCAAGTCGGGAAGCTTCATGCAATCAAAGTTGAACTTGACATAAATTAAGTTATTAAGACGCAATTGTCAATGACTGACGATTACTACTGTCCGGGGCTCCAGCTTTCGTTCACATCACCGAGCTTCACACCGATAAAATTCTGATTAGCCTGGTTAGTAGTGAGATTGTCGTAAGTACGCGTTTTGTCAAACGTAAAAGGATGCAGCGGATCGCTGAAAGCATAGTCGCTCTTGATGAACTGCCACAATTTACCCGAAGGATATATCAAAGTATTCCCAAGTATAAGCGATCGTATTTGCAAAATATCTCCGGTGCTCATGCCTAACTCTTCGTTTATGTCACCGGCAATTATCTTATAAGGTGAATCAAGCGTGTCAACAATAAGAATATGCCTTCTCGCTAATGTTATGTCAAAAGTCGTCACGCCATCATTGGGTATTGAGTCATTGCTTTTGGAAGGTGCTACCACATAATCACCGCCCGGAGCAACATCAAAGCTATAGGTTCCATCGGCACCGGTGAGAACCGATTGCGAGTCAGAGCCGCTTAGCTCCACAGTTACGCCTGTAATCGGGATGTTTTGTGTTGTATGAATGATACCCGAAATAGTTAAAGCCGGTTGCCCGTCAACACACACATCATCAATCGCCATGTCACTGGCAAATCCTGCACCTGTAGCACCCGTGAATTGAAATCTCACATGATTTCCTGCATAGGCCGAGAGGTTTATAGAAGCAAGATTCCACGAGCTTCCCTGTGCGCCACTTCTGCTGAAAATATTTACCCAGTTGTTGGATTCATAAGGTGATTCAATTTCAAGTTGTAGGGTGCCCATATTCGAGCCCAGCATGTGATACCAGAATTCTATGGAAGGATTTGCCACCGATGAAAAATCATAGACCGGAGTTGCCATGATGGCTGTTTTTGACGAACACGAACCTGTCGCCTCAGTGTATAAATAATTCCCGCTGGAATTTCCGTTGGTGTGGTCGGAAGTGGGCCCGGTATTGTTTGAAGGAGTCCCGTTTTCGTCAATGGTCCAGTCAATATCGTCTGTTGAGAGGTTTGCCCAGCCTCCGGATAGTATGCAACTGTTGCCGCAACTGGTGTTACAAAGCGAGAACGATTCAAAATCTTCACAGCTTGGGAATGAGTTTACGAGGGCAATGGTAGTGAAGGAATAAGGGCCTTCCTGTCCCTGGCCAGACGAAGGGCAATCTTCCCAGATATAAAAATCATAATCCGTTCCGGGAGTCAACCCGGTTATGTTAGCTGTATTGGTTCCGGATGCTGATGTCCCGGAAATTGAGTCCACCGAACCGGCTCCACCAGGCAGGAAGCCTGATGTTCCCCATTCAATGCTGTAATCCGCCCCGGGGTTTGAGGATGTCCATTGGATTTCCGCTTCGTATATTCCAATGTTGCCCGCCTGAGCATTAGTGGGATCGGGGCATGATGAGCAGGTAAGATAGCTTCTATCGTAAGCAGCGCTGTATGCGATCCTGTTGTATTGCCCTTGTGTAAGATCCATCCGGCATTGCGACCTGGAATATGACATGATATTGGACGTTTGCGGATTGTAGGGATCGCCATTGGCATCGGTGAGCGCGCCCGTGTAGATGCATGAAGAGTTCACAACATACGTGCTGCATCCCTGCAAAAGGTTAGGATCAGCCGGTGTATCGCAAACATCATCGCCTGCGGTGGTGCAGTTTGAGCCGTTCACTAATTCATCGGTTGTGCCGCAGTTGCTGGTACCATGTGTATGATAAAGAGAGAAATAATGCCCCAGCTCATGCACAATAGTTGTTCCGTTCAGCGCGCACGAATTATCCATCATCACGCGGTCAGGGCCGGGCGGGAAGTAAGCATAGCCGCACAGTGAGCTGCTGCCGGAGCTGATGGAATTGAAATAGTAAATATTGATCACATCATCCACTTCATACGAGTTGGTGATGGCATTTTCCTGCGACTCATTGAAATCATAGTAGGTGGAGTTGTCAATATAATTCACAGGAGCGCATTCAAAGAACTGGATATTGGCATTTATGTAGTAGGCATTCAGATCAGCCATCACCGAAGCGAGCTGCGAGGCTGACAGCCCACCGCTGCCGTTTGATTGCCGCACCACATGATTTTGCACCGGGAAGGAAGTGACTACTGCCCGCTGCGCTTTGAAGTCGAAACTTTGCCGTTGCGCAAGGGTTTGATTGAGATAGTTCAACTGCGCCTGTGTGACCACCGTGCCGCAAGGGTGGGGGGCTTGTGCTTCCGCATGCCATGATAGTGCCGTAACAATAGCAGCTAAAAAAATATAACGCAGCTTCACCAGGATTGGAATGATTTTGAATGCCGTTGGCTGCTTCAAGTTAGGCAAGTAATTTCATTAATGCAGGGGAAAGCTATCGAGTATTTTTGTAGGATGTGTCAACCGGCAGCCCGCTTTTCATCCACTTTGAAAATCCGCCATTGAGATCATAAACGCGAACAAACCCTTTTCTTTTCATGATACGTGCAGCAAACGGTGAGCGGTGGCAGGTGTGGCAATACAAAAAGGCAGTTTTATCTCTTTGCAGCGAATCAACATCCTGCCCGAAATGAAACTCAAAAAAGTTGACATTCATGGCTCCATTAACATGCCCTTTTTTATACTCGGCAGGAGTGCGAACGTCAATGAGATAATAGTTAGCGCTGTCAGAGAGCATCCGAGCGTAATCTTCGGCTTGCAGTTTTTGATAGGTGAAGTGCGAATTGCTTTTCACGGTGAAGCAGCCCTGCAGCAGCGGAAAGATCAGCATAATGTAAATGATATTCTTCATTTTTAGCGTAAGCAAGCTCCAGGGAAAAATTATGAATTATTATTCGTTGCACAAATGACAAAGCCCGTACTCTTGAGCACGGGCTTTGCATCATGGTTGGTGAAAACCCCCTTATTGTTTCACGATGCGGTGATGCTCTTCAAAACCATCAGCGCTTAGCTTGATGAGGTAGCAGCCTTTTGTCCATCCCTCAAGGCGGATCTCTTCGCTGGTTTGCCCGGAGAATTTTTCCAGCAGCAGCTTCCCGCACAGATCATAAACCCTGATCGCCTTCAATGCCTGTTCGCTTTCAATGTAAAGCTTATCCTGTGCCGGATTGGGATAAATTCTTACTGAGGGGGTTTCAACATTTCCAATTCCCACTGGCGGCAGTTGCTTGATGATGAGGCTCGTTTCATTGGTAAGATAAGGTTCGCGATAGTTGAACGATATGGCGGCACGATGCTCGATCTTTGTGCCGTGCGGCAGATTGGGTTTCATGTGAATATTATATTGCAGGAATCCATAGCTCCTTAAATAATCCGTAGTGCTGTCAGGCATTAGAATATTGTTGAATTCCCAGATCACGATGTTCGGCTCAACCATGTGCATTTTGTAGAAATGGCTGGAGAACGGGCGCGAAATGCTTTCAATGTTCAAATGAGGCGACAGCGTGTCAACTATTGCGAGATGATAAAGCGTGTCGGCAGTTGTGTTCTGGAAATTGATGACGTAAGAAAAAACTGAATCGGCATGTGTGATCGCTCCTGTTGGGTCACCGGTGTGCATCACTTCCATGAAGTTGAATCCATTGTCATACATTGATCTCACAGGGCCTGTTTGCACCGTTGTGATTGTTGACATGGAATCATTAGCCGGGCAAGCATCAGGCGAGCCGCAGGAATAATTTCCGGACCAAATGAGCTGCGTACCGGCAGTGGCAGAGGAGTCGAGTGAAAAGGTCATGAACATGCAAAAGGCGGAAGGAGCAGTGCCCGGAGGAAAAGCCCATTCGACAAACGTGTTTGTCACAGTGGTGGGAGGGAGGTTCGCGGATATAAAATTTACGAGCGGATCAAAATTCACTCTCAACCTGCAGGTGTCGGAAACATTGCCGCTTGACTTGAAATCCATCCAGGCAGTGAACGTGCGTCCCGCATGTATTCCCGAAAACGAGCGGATGGTGTAAATGCCCATGTCAAAGAACGGAGAAGAGATCACTCCGAAATCATACATGGTGACGTTCGGATTGGCAGCCGTAACGGTTACGGTGTAAACCGGTGGAGACACCGGAAATGTCTGCTGCCAGTAGGGCGTGTTGCCGTAACAGTAATAATTGCTCGTGCCGGGAACAAGCGTAAGGGTGATGGGCGTGTTAAGCGGCACTTCCACGGTGTAGTTGCCGGAGCCATCGGTTTGAATAAGTTGACCCGAGTTAAGCCTGATAACTACCCCGCTTTTACCAGGCTCACCCGGGTCTTTAATTCCATTTCCGTTAATATCATTAATTACCTGTCCGCTGATGCTGCCGCAGGGCGAATCAGGAACATGTAATCCGAAATCGTTTCCTGTTGATGTAGGATTGGCTTGTGAAATGATGACATTATAGCTGCCGCCAGCGGGCGCAGTGATGGAGTCGGGGAGGATGGCGGTTCCCGAACAGTAATAGCGGTTTGGCGGAAGTATATTGACGGTGAATGTATCATACGTTCCGATGCCAAAGCTGTAATCTCCGTTTTGATCAGTAACGGTTGACTGCCCACCGGGCGTAAGAGTTATTGTAATTCCTGATAATCCATTTTCTCCGGAGTCCTGAATTCCGTTTTCATTTTTATCATCAAACACATGCCCGCTGATGGTGCCGCAAGTACCTTGCAGCGTGAATTGCAAAGTATCAGCACAGCCGGAAAGATTATCCCTTACATGAACAAGGTAATTTCCCGGAGCCAGCCCGGTGACAAATGAGTCGGTGCTGGTCAATGGAGTAATCCAATTGTAAGTATAATTGCCGCTTCCACCGCTTACAGACAAACTGATGGAGCCGTCACTATTCCCGCAAGTGGGATGAGTCAATGTTTGCGAAACGTTTAAAATGTTGGAGTTAATTGTGAACGAAGCGGTATCCGCGCAGCCAACATTATCAGTTACCGTTAAGCTATAACTGCCGGGAGTTAAGCTCTGAACACATTGCGCGGTGCTGCTATTTGACCATAAATAGGTAACAGGAAATGTTGCACCGGTGACGGATGCGCAGGCATAGCCGATTGATGAGCAAGTGCCGCTATTAGCATTCACAACTACGCTTAACAATTGCTGCGTGATATTGAAAGTATCCAAACAGGTGCCTGAAGTATCCGTGACAGTGAGGTAATAAATTCCGGGACACAAGTTTTGGATGGAAGAAACGGTATCCCCGGTGCTCCAATTGAAATTAGCCCCTGGGTTGAAGATGGAAATAGAACCGGTGCAGCCGAGGCAAGAGGCTTGGTTAACGCTGGAAAAACTATTTCCCGTAACTGTGAATGATTGCGCGCCTGTGCAACCATTCGCGTCAGTCAAAGTAAGAGAGTAAACTCCCGATGGTAATCCCGTGATACATTGTGTAGTGGCGCCATTGCTCCACGTAAAAGAGAATGGCGCGCTCCCTCCGGTAGCAGTTACGCATATTGACCCCGGTGAAGCACAGGAGCCGTTGGTCACAGTTCCCGAAATGGTAAGGGGCGAAGGTTGATTAATCGTAAAAGTCTGGGTTGTCATACAGCCTCTTGAATCCGTAACCGTAACAGGGTAAGTACCCGCAGAGAGGCCAATGCACGGGCCAAAAGGAGTGCTACAAACCCATTGATAATTGTAGGGCGGAGTCCCGCCTGTTGCTGAAAGTTGAATGGCCCCGTCCGCAGAGCCGAAGCACGAAACATTCGTAACGTTTCCGGTTATTACAAGTGGTGT
>CAYOYI010000011.1:17281-21523 GCA_964408105.1 uncultured Chitinophagaceae bacterium
CGGTAATTGTCAGTTGGGAGGGCTGTTGTATGAAAGTGGTGTCCGTAGCAGTGCATGAGTTGGCATCAGTCACTGTTAATGATAACGAGCCTGCGCAAAGGTTTGCAGTTGTGTCTGCAAATGGGCTTGATCCTCCGCTCCATGCAACGGAGTATGGTGGCTGTCCACCACTATAAATGTTTGCCCAGGCCATTCCGTTGCAAAGCCCATAGCAACTGGGTCCATTTTTGTTGATGGAAACGGAAAGCACATTTACCGACACAGCTTGAGTAATCGTATCGGTAAACCCTCCAATGCTGTCAATGACAACCAGTCGCACCTGATAGATTCCGGGATTATTGTATTGATGAACCGGATTTTGAATGCTGCCGCTGTTGGTTCCATCGCCAAAATTCCAAAACCAATGGGAAACACTGCCTGTTGACTGATCGGTGAAATGAGTCAAGCTGGAATTACAACTTGTGTCCGGGGTATAACTAAAGTCTGCCGTTACTTGCGGGAATGCAAACTGAAAACAGAAAACGAAAGAGGCAACTGCGATGGACGTTTTTAAAGTTTTCATGGCGTTGGTTTTTTATGGTTGATTTTTATTGAATGACAATTTGATGAAACTGAAACTTGTTGTTTGATTCCACTCTCACGAAATACATTCCTCCCGGCAATTCGCTCAGATCCATTTCGTAATTACTGCTGTCGGGATATTGTTCAATAATCATTCTTCCCATTACATCATGCAGCGAAATCTTATCTAATCGTTTTTCATAGGAGAAATACAATTTATCCTGAGCCGGGTTGGGATACACTTTCAGCGATTGCATCTCATTTTTACGAATTCCTGACACACCGTCTGAAATCACGCTCGAATCAGACTCTCCGCAGATGATCACTTTATCTTCATTGTAATCAAAGGCGGTAATCGAACTGGTAGTAATGTTGAGCGTTGCAACCGGATTCCGTTTTCCTGAAACATCATCTTTGATGGTGAAGCTGAATGTGCCGATCTGGCCATAATTCTGAGCAATGCTTACACGGTCGTTTCGTGTAAATGCAACATTGGTTTGCGCGTCAAAATACCAATCACGGTGGAATCCAAGAAGATCATTTCCGTGCGTGCCCATCCATGAACTTGTGTATCTGACCAGAGCTGTATTCGTGTCAATGATGCCGGTGTCATAATTTATTGTGAAAGCAATACCATAAAGATTGAACACTTGTGTACTAACTCTTCCGAGCATGATAGGCGCATCCACTCTTTGCCCTGTGTAAAGCGTATCCGGCAGGTCAACATAAAGCGGGGGATGTTGCCCGCAATTGAAGCCGGGCATTTTAGCATGAATTAAATTGTAGTTTAACGACACCGCAAGCGTATCGCTATCATCAACTATACCGTCACCATTTGTGTCAGTATGTTTGTGATTGGTTCCGTTAACGAATGAGCCAGACCATGGCCGTGCAGGCTGGTCTGCCCACACTAATGAGGCATTCTGGCGGGCAGGACCTGGGAATCCATGCGTCAATCCCATGTAAAGGATATCAAGATTGTTTGTTATCCCGTCTGAATTAGCATCACCAGGCCACACGCAGTCGCTATCAAATTCTACAAGAGCGCTGTCACTGGTAGTGCAGCCATTAGCGTCTGTTGCGAAAACAGTCCACGTGGTGAAGGCATTTCCGTTGTATGATATTGTTTGCGTTTGCGCGGTGGAACTGTTCGTCCAGAGATAGCTGGTAAACCCCGCAGAGGCGAACAAATCAATCGTATCGGTAGTGCAAAGGAATGTGTCTGTAAAATTTAAGGTAACAAGGTTAGCGTTTGGGTTGATTAAATTGGCGGATGAAGTAATCGTGCATCCCGCTGCATCAGTAATAGTTACTGAATATGTTCCTGCTGAAAGATTGGGAATGGCTTGAGTGGTAGCTCCGTTTGACCATGAGAAGGTGTAAGGCTGTATTCCACCCTGAACGCTGACGAGAAGCGCACCATCAGAATTTCCAAAACATGAAATGTTCGCTATAACATCAATGGTATCCTGCATGTTGGAAAGGGTACTCACGGTGCTTGTTAGTGCGACCGAACAGTTCAGATTATCTGTTATTGTAACGGAATAATTTCCTGGAGGCAGCCCGAAAATATCTTCGCTGTTGTTGCCCGTGTTCCAAATGAAAGAGTAGGGCGCTGAGCCTCCCGTCACGGACAAATTAATTGAGCCGTTGTTTGAATTAGAGCAGGTCGCGTTGAATGTTGAATCAAAAACAAGAATGGGTTGCGGCTGAATTACCGCGGCATTGGAAAAAGCGGGACATCCGTTTCCGTCCACAACTGTTATAGTATAAGTGCCGGCACCGAGATTGCTGATGGTGGCAGTCGTGCTGCCGTTGCTCCATAAATAAGAATAAGGAGGACTGCCGCTAGTGACGTTTGCAATAATGCTGCCATCGGTTAAGCCATAGCAGGATATGTCGGTTTTTGTAAGATTAATTACTGGAGTTGGGTGAATCAGGATATTGGCGAAAACTGTATCGAATGCAAAAGTTGAATCTTGTGTGATAAGCGTAACTAAATAACTTCCCGGGTTTGAATATTGATGAGTTAGCGAAGGTGAGCTTGCCGTGCTTCCATCACCCAAATCCCACAGCCATGTATTAATGACAACGCCCGGTGCAGTTGAATCGCTGAACTGCACCAACGGAGAACAGCCGGTATCAGGATTGGCAATAATCCAAACATTCGGTTGCGCGCTTGCAGTGAATGACAGCGCCACAACGAATACGGAAACCATCCACCTGATGAAGTTTCTCTTAGCGGAATTCTTTGTTTTCATGGCATTTGGGGTTAAATGGTTCTTCACGATATAAAAATAGGATGACCTTGTCCGGAAAAAAAGGACAGTTTTTTGATATTTTCGGGTGATTTTTTGAAATTTACATAACCATGACCTTCATTAATCACCTATTTTTCAATTAGTTATAAAATCAACGAGACTAATTTTAATCGGATCATTTTATGTTTGAGAGCAAAATTATCGCCCACGTAAAGGAGCTTTCCCGCGTACAGTTGACTCGGCTGCGCGATTTCGTACACTCTCCTTACTTCAACAAGCACGACAAGGTTATCGAGTTGATGGAGATAATTTATGCCGCTCATCCCAATCTTCTCTCTCCGCAATTAAAAAAGGAGAGCGTGTTCAAAAAACTTTATCCTGGAAAAAAATTCAGCGATGCCCGGCTGGCGCACGTGATGAATTACCTCCAGGCGGCTATCGAAGAGTTCATCGCCATTGAAGCGTTTGATGAAGATGATTTTCTGAAGAAATATTTCATCGTGCAGCAAATGAAGAAAATGCCTTCCGGCAAATTGTATGAGCAAAAGCTGATGGGGCTGAAGAAAGGGTTGGATAAAAAAAACAAGCGCGTAGCGCTGAGCTATTACTACAACAGCCTCGCTGAAAACGAGCTTGATTCTTTTTTCCTCAACCGGAAAAAGAAAGCCGACACCAACCACCTTCAGGAAAAATCCGACAGCCTTGATCTTTTCTTCATTACCACCAAGCTGGAATATTGGTGCGACATGCTCAACCGCAGCAACGTGCTGAACATGGAGTATAATTATCATCTTCTTGATGATGTTGTTCGCCTGATTGAAAGCAACCGGGAGAAATATTTAGCCGAGCCCTGGAACAGCATCTATTTTAACATCCTGCTTACGCTGAGGAATCCCGAGGCGGAGGAGAATTATTACGCTTTGAAAAACTACTTGCTTCAGCACGTTGATGAGTTTGAAAAGCCCGATGCGAAAACCATGCTCGACTATGCGCAGAACTATTGCATCAAGCGCATCAACAAAGGCGATTCAAAGTACGTGAAGGAACTGCTCGACCTCTACAAGGTGATGCTTGAAAAGGAGATGATCTATGAAAACGGATATTTCCCGCCATCGGATTTTAAAAATATAGTGACCATCGCCTGCCGCCTGAAAGAATTCGACTGGACGGAAAATTTCATTCACCGCTACAAAGACAAGCTCGAAGAAAAAACCCGCGAGCATGTTTTTCAATACAACCTTGCCGCCTTCTATTACGAGAAAGCCGATTACAAAAACGCGCTGAAGCTTTTGAACACGATTGAATTCACTGACACCTATTTTGCGCTTGGCGCAAGGTCAATGCTGATGAAAATTTATTTCGAGATCAATGAAGCTGACCCGCTGTTCTCGCATTTCGATGCGTTCAAGACTTATTTGCG
>CAYOYI010000012.1:0-14419 GCA_964408105.1 uncultured Chitinophagaceae bacterium
CGATATTAGCGGAAGTCTTTTCGAAGAGCGATATGGTGCGGGCAACCGGACATTCAGGTATGGTGATGATCTTTTCCTACTATTAGATGTTAACCGGAAAGGGTGGAACAACAAAAAGAACAACTGGAAATGACCGCAATACACAGGAAGGATTGGAAGCAGGCAGTAATGTTTTTGTGTTCTTTCATCAGGTTTTATGGTGGTCACCAAAAAACGAGTACAAATCAGCAGTAGTCAATTCCATTGACGGCAGAGGTACATGTTGGTGAACACGTTAAAATAGAAGTAATTCCTTTGTGTAAAGGAATTAAGAAAACAAGGATTGAAAATTATAGCTGGTCTTACTAACTTAAACGTTCCCGGAGTATATAGAAAAACGAACTGGCCAGAAACAAGTGTACAGACTGTCCTCAAAATACCATCTGTCTTCCGTTAGCAAAGGCGTTCTTGAAACGCTGCTGTACTTTGATATTTTCAATTATCCACTGACCTTTAATGAAGTTCAACGATGCAATAGTCAACCGGAGATTTCAAAAGATGAGCTGAAGAAAGCTTTGAACTATCTAGTGCAGAATAAACTCATTTTTCAGTTCGAAGATCTTTATTCATTGCATCCAATAAGAGAAAATGTAGATCGCAGGAGGGCGGGTAACGCCCGAGCCGAAAGGGCGATGGAGAAGGCCCGTTCAATGTCAAACATTATCGCACGGTTTCCTTTTGTGCGCAGCGTATGCCTCTCCGGTTCAATATCCAAGGATTACATGGACGAAGAAACAGATGTGGACTTTTTTATTATCACTGCTCCAAGGCGACTGTGGATCGCAAGAATGTCTTTGATCATTTTTAAGAAGATATTTCTTTTGAACTCGAGGAAATATTTTTGCGTCAATTATTTCATTGCAACTGATCGCCTGGAGGTTGAGGAAAAGAACCTGTTTACCGCCATTGAGATAAAAACCCTTTTGCCGACCTTTGGCGAAGATGTATATCATCAGTTTCACAGGGCGAATGAATGGACAAATAACTACTTTCCGAATTTTGAAGTTCGGCCTTTGGCACAACCGCAAATTAGTAATGGATGGATTCATAAAAAGATGGTTGAGAAATTATTGAGTAACAGTTTCGGGGATTGGATAGAGAATAAATTCATGAGGTTTACCGTCAGAGTTTGGAAATTGAAATTTAAAGATTTCGATGAGAGGAGTTTTGAAGTGGCTATGAAGTCTAAACCATATGTGTCTAAACATCATCCAAATCATTTTCAGGAAAGAGTGCTAAAGGCTTACTCTGACAAGCGTAAAGCATTTGAACAACAACATAATATTTCCTTGGCCGGAAATGAGTAATATCCTTTTCACCCATTCGTACTTCTACCGTTTTGATCCAAAACAATGGAAGGCTCAGCAGCCGTATCCCCCATACGGAACAATCTTGGCGGCAGCTGTTTTGCGGGAAGCAGGACACCAGGTGAGATTATTTGATGCCAACCTTACAGAAAATCCGGAGGAAATAATTTCTGAACTCAAATCAAATCCTCGCAGGTATCTGGTGATTTATGATGATGGGTTTAACTACCTCACCAAAATGTGCCTGACCAAAATGCGTGAGGCGGCATTTCAGCTTGCAAAAATCGGTAAGGCACATGGTTGCAAAGTCATGGTATGTAGTTCTGACTCTTCGGATCATTTTGAAGATTATCTCAATGAAGGGGCTGACTATGTGCTTTTTGGAGAAGGCGAAGACACGCTGAAGGAGTTGGTGCACAGGCTTGATAACTCGGAGGATGTTTCCAGCGTAAGGGGGATAGCTTATAATGAAAACGGGTTTGTGAAAACGGAAAGGCGGCCGGTACTCACCAACCTGGATGCCTTGCCAAGACCTGCATGGGATTTGATTGATATTGAACGGTATAAAAAAATATGGACTCAGCGCCACGGACAATTCTCCTTGAATATTGCCACTACAAGAGGATGTCCGTTTAAGTGCAATTGGTGCGCTAAACCGATTTATGGGAATCGGTATAACTCGAGATCACCGGAGAAAGTGGCAGACGAAATTGAATTTCTTCTTGCTGAATACCAGCCTGATCATTTTTGGATGTGTGATGACATTTTCGGGCTTAAGCCCGGTTGGGTGCAGCGATTCCGTGATATCGTGTTACAAAGGGAACTCAATTTTAAATTTAAGATTCAGTCCAGAGTGGACCTGCTGTTACAAGAGGATACGATTGATGCATTAGTGGATTCAGGCCTGGAAACAGTTTGGGTGGGTGCCGAATCGGGCTCACAAAAAATCCTGGATGCGATGGACAAAGGAACAACTGTTGATCAAATCAGGAAAGCCACGCAATTGCTGAAAAGGAAGGGAGTTAAAGTCGCATTCTTCCTGCAGTTCGGCTATCTGGGTGAAGGCAAAGAAGACATTGATAATACCATTGAAATGGTAATGGAATTGATGCCTGACGACATTGGCGTTTCGGTCTCTTACCCCCTGCCGGGAACAAAGTTTTATGAAAAGGTGAAAGCTGATTTAAAGCAGAAACAAAATTGGACCGACTCAGATGATCTGGACATGATGTATCAGTCCACCTATAATGCTGAATACTATAAGCAGCTTCACCGGTATGTGCATAAGCAGTTTCGCAAGCATCAGGGCTTCCAAAATTTGAAAAGGATACTTAGGAATCCTTTTACTTTGGATTACTCAAAAGCACGCTCCGCATTGCTTACAATGTATTATATCCCTACCGCTTTTGCTGATAATATAAGGTTGAAAAAACTTCAGTCAACACATGCTTCCTGATGTATTTTGATGAAGTTGCCGCAACATATGACGAGCAATTTTCTTACACGGAAATTGGCAGGCTTCAGAGAGCCCTGATCTGGAATTATCTCGACAAGCACTTCTCAGCAGGGCAGCTAAGTATCCTGGAAATTAATTGCGGTACGGGCGAGGATGCTGTTTTTTTAGCAAACAAAGGACATTCTGTTCTTGCAACTGACGCGTCTGCGCACATGGTTAAGATTGTAAAACACAAGGCTGCTCAGAATTCGCTTGCCAGCCTAAGGTCAGAGCAAATATCATTTGATGAACTAAATCGGTTAGATGCTGATCAGTTCGACCTGGTATTTTCTGATTTCGGAGGATTAAATTGTATACCTCCATCAGAATTAAAGAAGCTTTCAGATGACATTTCAAGGGTTCTTAAAAAAGGGGGGAGATTTGTAAGTGTGGTCATGCCTAAATTATGTATTTGGGAACAGTTGTATTTCCTTCTGAAGCTTGATATGACAAAGGCATTTCGGAGAATAAAGGGCGAATCTGAATCTGAAAAATTTGCTGTATGGTATTACAGCCCATCGGAGTTTGAAAAATTATTTCAAGGCAGGTTTAAAAGAAAAACTTTGAAGCCAATAGGATTTTTTTTACCGCCTTCTTATCTCAATTCATTCTTTCAAAGGAGGCCTTCATTTTTAGCGGCCCTGAAACGGGGAGAGCAGGTCATCACAGATATTTCTTTGCTCGCATCTTTTTCAGACCATTATTTAATAGACCTCCAATCAAAAGCTTGAGATGACCGGGAATATGGGTATAGTACTTAGTCACGGTTATTTTCTTTCGGATGATGAGAAGGAGCAGGCTATAATGAGGCCGTATCCTCCGCTTGGCCTCCTTTATGTGTCGGCTTATTTAACACAACATGGAATAAAAAATGATGTATTCGACTCCACTTTTTCAAGTAAGGATGAGTTGAGAAAATTCCTGATGAAAACTAAGCCGCGCATCGTGGCGCTGTATTCCAATCTTATGACCAAGGTCAACATTGTTGAAATTGTAAAGTTTGTTAAGAGTGTTGATGAACTGAAGGAAACCAAGGTGATTTTAGGAGGTCCGGATATCCGCTACAACCAGGAAAACTACCTCCGCTCAGGTGCGGACTTCCTTGTGATTGGCGAAGGAGAACAAACAACTTTAGAATTGATTGAGGCAATACTGAATTCTGAAAATGATTACTCGAATATTGATGGCATTGCCTATCATAATGATGGAAATGTGTTTTCAACAGGTGAACGTCAGAAGCTGAAAGAGGTAGATGCACTTCCTAATCCAGCCAGGGAAGCAATTGATCTGAGCAAATATTTAGAAGCATGGAAAATTCACCATGGCCATAGCGCTGTCAACATCAGTACGCAAAGGGGTTGCCCCTATACCTGCCGGTGGTGCAGTACTGCTGTTTATGGCCAGAGCTATCGAAGGCGTTCGCCCAAAAAAGTTGTTGAGGAGATGAAATATATCCTTGATCGCTATAACCCCGATACTCTTTGGTTTGTTGATGATGTTTTTACGGTCAGTCATAAGTGGTTAGCTGCCTTCAATGAAGAGCTTGAAAAGGAAAAGATCAAAATTCCTTTTGAATGTATCACAAGAGCGGATCGGCTGAATCATGAAATTCTGAAAAATTTAAAGGATAGCGGCTGTTTTCGAGTTTGGATTGGTGCTGAAAGCGGGTCACAAAGGATCATTGACGCGATGGACAGAAGGGTGAAAGTTGAAAAGGTCCGGGAGATGATTCAATCGGCCAAGACACTTGGTATAGAGACCGGTACTTTCATCATGGTTGGATATCCTGGTGAAGATGAATATGACATTGAGGACACTATTGACCACCTTATTAAAAGCGCACCGGATCATTTTACTATCACAGTGGCGTATCCGATAAAAGGAACAAAACTTTACGAAGAAGTAGAAGCTCATATTGTGGACAATGGGAACTGGAATACAACAACGGACCGAGAGATTGTTTTTCAAAGGCCCTTCTCAAAAAAATATTATGACTATGCTGTAAGACGGGTTGTGAATGAGGTCAACTATCATAAGTACAAAACTGCCGGCTATAAGGTTAAGTCTATTGCTTCAAAAATTGGTATGTGGTGGGAAAAAGCCAAAGCTTAATTTCTCAGACAGATGCCTATTGTTATAAACAAATTGTTCGAGTCTAATGGAGTTTTTTACTTGTCGGAGCCAAACCCGGAATTCGAGGAGTTGTACCTGCGTGTTAGACAAAAAGAAGGAAGACTTCTTGATGACAGTGAGGTAGCGCTATTGCCTGAAATAGATTCAACCTGGAGACATGCTGATGAATGGAAATTAAGGGCCAAATCCTTTCAGCGAATCAGGAATTACATCTCGTCTAAAGAGCTTAGAACCATCATGGATCTTGGATGCGGAAATGGATGGCTTGCCGGAAACTTAAGTAAGGACTCTGATGCTGATTTTGTGGCTGTGGATATTAATCAATGGGAATTGCAACAGGCTGCCCGTGTTTTTTCTTCCTCAAACTTGTGCTTTTGCTATGGGGATATATTTAAGGACATCTTTCCTAAACTAAAGTTTGACCTGATCATAGTTAATAGCGCCATTCAGTATTTTCCCTCCCTTCCAGAACTATTGTCGCGCTTATTGGCCTTGCTTACTAAACGTGGAGAGATCCATATAGTTGACAGTCCGATCTATGATGAAAGCCAGGTTGCAGCAGCCCGTCAAAGAACTGAAAATTACTATAAGGAACTTGGTTTTGAACAAATGGCCGCTTCTTATTATCATCATTGCTTTGATGATTTAAGATCATTTCAATTTGAAACTTTATTTCGGCCAGAATCAATTAGAAATAAAGCCAAAAATTTCTTCGGTATTAATGAGAATCCATTTCCCTGGATTAAAATAAAGGCAGAATGAGATTCAAGTATCTCCTTCTAATTATACCCATTGTGATTTTTGCAGGCCTGCGATTGGCGTTCGATTTTAATGGGTTATATGGACAAGATAGTCATGAGTATTTACGCTACACTAAATCACTGCTTGGTTTTGTAAAAAGTGGTTCCCATCCTGGAGATTATTTTTGGCCGCTCCTCTATCCGATAGTCGGGGCAGCTTTCTCCGTTGTATTCACTCCGGTGCTTTCATTGCAAATGATTTCTGTTGTTTCACTCATGGGTTCAATTCACTTTGCCGGACAGTCTTTAAACCTGCTATATCCTGACAGGAAGCTTGTGAATCATTTTTTACTGGTCGCATTTGTATTATCTCCCCAAATTGTTTTGACATCTTCTCTTGTCATGGCTGATATGCTCGGACTGTTTATGGTTTCTGCGGCTTTTTATTTTTTTATACGGCTTAATTCTCGGCTGCAATCCGTCACCGTTCTGCTGTTTGCCCTGTTTTCAGCATGTGCCTTTATGACCCGATATGCTGCAGCGGTTGTTTTGATATTGCCGGTATTTCTCACTGTTAAGAACTTAGTTGTAAACAAAAAATACGGGTTGATACTGGGCGCTTCTATGGTTGCCGGAATCTGTTTGCTTCCACATTTTATTATACGCGGTGAAAGCAGTACCGAATTTATCGGTCATGCCTGGTTGAGAAACTGGTCTCCTGTGAATTTCTTCAAGAGTCAATTCGCAACACCGGATGGCTACAAAAGTTATCCTCTCCCGAATATCGTCTATGGCTTTTACAACCTGGTGCATCCGATCTATTTATTCTTTGGCCTGGCTTTGCTGCCTTTTATCAGAACCTCAGATTTTTCCAACAAGCTGGTTAGATTGAGTTTGCTGATCGTACTGCTGAGTGTTCTTTTTCTGGGAGGCATACCTTTTCAAAACAAACGATTCCTGATGACATCTGCTCCTTTTTTAATGGTAGTAATATTTCCAGCCTTTGAAAGAACTGCTCAATTGATCAGCAACCGGAAACTGCTCGTGACCGTGGTAGTTCTGCTCGGAGTTATGCAACTGTATCTGTCTGCTTTTTATTTAAAGAAGATCATTAATCGGAATCACCTTGAACAAAATATTGCAAGAACTATAAAAAGTTATCCGCTGAAAACGGTATATGCATTTGATGTTGACATCTCCTTCCCTTCATATAATGTGAAAAATAGAGTGATCAGCTTATGGGAAAAACCAATTGATCACTTTGAGCGAGGGAGTCTTGTTGTGTTTAACGAATCAGAGTTAAAAGAGCAATGGAGAGATTTGAATCCTATGAAGAATTGGAATTTGCTAAAAAATAATTATCAGCTGGCGCAAATAGATTCCTTTTCGAACGGCTGGACACTAAATGAGATCCATTAAGCATTTGGTGATTATTACTCCGGGCTTTCCAAAAGACGAAATGGACTCTTTGTGCATTCCGCCTCTACAGATCTTTCTCAAGCATCTTTCACGATTAAGGGATCAGTTTTCAATCTCTGTAATATCGCTGCAATATCCGGTGGTTGAAAAGGAATATGTATGGAACGGTATCAACGTATTTGCATGTGGAGGAAATAATCAAGGCCTTTTAAAGAAAATTTTGGTTTGGAAGAAGGCGGTCAAATCATTTCATAAGGTAAATGATAAGAATAAAGTGGATATGATCCATAGCTTCTGGCTAACTGAGGCTGCTTTAATTGGCAACTATTTAGCTAAGCGAAAAAGAATACCACATGTGATAACCTCGATGGGACAAGATGTTAAGGCCGATAACTCGTATTTGAGGTTTATTGACCAGAAGTTCCCCAAAGTTGTTGCCCTTTCGGAAAGACAAAAAATTGTGTTTGAAAAATCCGCCACAAGGCAAGTTGATGCAATAATTCCATGGGGAATTGATAGTTCAGAATTTCCCAAATCGCAAATTGAAGAGAGAGATATTGATATCCTCGGGGTAGGTTCGTTAATTCAACTTAAAGATTACACAACATTTATAGAGGTAGCACATTCGCTCTCACTCCAGTATCCTGGTCTGAGCATGACTTTGGTTGGCGATGGACCAGAAAGAGACCTGCTTGAGCAAAAAGCAAAAGAGATAGGATTGAAAATAAATTTTACCGGCCCACTGGAAAGAAGCAAAGTCCTGGAATTGATGGCACGGTCAAAGGTCTTTCTTCATCCCTCCACGTATGAATCTCAGGGCTTTGTTTTTAATGAGGCTGCTTATGCCGGATGTAATATTGTTTCGCGTCCGGTAGGGATTGCCCAGCCAGCCGATTATTGGAAGTTGGGCGATACGGCAGAGAAATTAAAATTGAGTGTGGAGCAATTTCTTCAAACCGATTCAGCAAATTGTTGTCAGCAGACCACCAGCGTTGACCAAACCATCAATGAATATTTAAGAGTTTATGGTTGAAGAAAGATTATCCCGGGGCCAAACCGGTTAGCAATGGTTGGTGAAAAACAAAAATGGTATTTGATCTTGCTGGTAGCTTGTTTGACTGGATCGCTGGTACGGCTACAGATCTTGCTAAAACCATTTGAGGTGATTTTGAACCGATTTGGCTCTGATGACATGTTCTATTTTTCGGAGGTAGCCAGGAACGTGGCAACCGGAGGAGGCTTATCATTTGACGGGATTCATCCAACCACAGGTGTTCAGCCATTTTTTGTTTTGATGCTACTTCCTTTTGCAAATTTGTTTCAGGGTGATATTGAGCTAACAACAAAATTGATTCTTGGATTGGTCACCTGCGTAACCATATGCATGGTTTTGGCCCTGCCGAGGGTTGTAGAAGACTGGATGCCTAAAAATGGGTGGGCCGTTGGAGCCATTGCCGGATGTCTATGGATTTTGCATCCCAAAATACTTCAGGTTTCATTTGAAGGCACGGAAGCTTTTGTGGCTGCTTGTGCGTGGATTTGCTCACTCTTTTTTTGGCGCAGATCAATAGAAACTGGCCGGTACTACATCCTTGGCTTCGTCATGGGTATCGGAATCTTGATAAGGACAGATCATCTGATTTTAGCGGCAATGCTTTTTGTATTTCCAATTTCTTCGTTCGGCAAACAATTAACAAAAGCAATACAGCTATTGCCGGGTATTATGTTAACCTACGGGTCATGGCTGGTTATTTCCTGGATGAGGGTGGGTTCTGTTTTTCAGGATTCAGGACAGGTAAAATCAATGGGCACGCTTCGCCTTTTTGCGGTTGAGCATCATTTACCGTTTGATGAGGTTTCAATTTTTTCGCTGCCCCTTGAGCAACTAAAGCTCAGACTGATATGCGGAGCAAAGTACCTTGGTTATCTGACTCATGCTGAATCCAAACCTTCAATTGTTTTCATCATCGCTTTAATCGTGCTGACGGCAATAATTTTCATTTCAATGAAATCAGGAAGGAGAACCATTCAGGATGTTTTGCCCAACACTTTTTTATTGTGCAAAGCAATCGGTCCAGGGATTTTGGCAAGTTGCATTCTCTTTGTTATTTATCTGGTTGTGTTACTTCATTTCCGGTCATGGTACCTGATCCCGTTGTTTGTATTCGAAATTTTGGTTTTGGCAGCGGTATTATTTGATTTGTTTGGTACACATCTGAAAAGAGGATCTGTTCTGGCAGCAACAGTTGTGATCATGATCTTTTCAATAATGCACATTGAAGCATATCTAAGCCCGAGAAGAGGTTTGGAAATGGCATACTTTGAAGGGTTGCGTTCTGTTGAGCGCTTGACACCCGCTGGCGCACGAATCGGTGCATTTAATTCGGGTCTGGCAGGTGCGAAATACGCTCCTGAGCGAATTATTGTTAATCTTGATGGAGTGGTAAATCATTCTGCATATAATGCCTTAAGAAAGTTCAAATTGAGGCAATACCTGCAGGATGAGCGAATCCAATATCTTTTCGATTATAATCAGACCATCGAATACTTTGATCAAATTGGTGGCGGTGGGGTGATGGAAAATCTTAAGTTGCTTAAACGAGTGGATCTTCCGGATAGGGATAAAATGTGGCTTGGCCTATGGGAATTCAATCCTGAAAATCAAAATAGAAATTAATGTCGAAAACCGGGGTCATTCTTTTTAATCCAAGAAGTGCCAATTCAAAGCACCGTATCCCGAATTCAATTCTCCAGGTAGCATCTTCAATTCATAATAAAAGAGATTATGTGATCGTGGATGGAAATATGGAGAAAGAGCCATTCGCCAAAATTGAGTCCTACTTGAAATCAGGTGAATACAAATATTTCGGTTGCACAGTCATGCCCGGACCTCAACTAAAACAGGCTATTCCGATAACCAGGAAAATTAAAGATCAGTATCCTGGTGTAATTAACATTTGGGGTGGATACTTTGCCTCCAATCAATATCGGGCAGCCCTGAATACTCAATATGTAGATTACATAATTGACGGCCCTGGGGATTATGCTTTCCCGCAACTGCTCGATGCTCTTGATTCAGATTACCCAATAGAGGACATTAATAATCTTGTTTTTCGCCAGAATGGTGAATTAATAAAAACGAATAAGGCTTCGCTTCCGGAGCCTGACCGCCTGCCTCAATTGCAGTATGAACGATTCAATAGCTTTTATCCGATAAAAAATTATTTGGGCAAAACTTTCCTGGGTAATAAAACTGTTGCCTATCATTCCAGCTTTGGTTGTCCATTTACGTGTTCGTTCTGTGCCGTTGTCCCGATTTATAATGCTCGGTGGAAAGGAAAAAGTGCCATCAAGATATTTGATGACATTATGTACCTGAAAGAAAAGCACGGAGCCGATTCTATTGAGTTCCATGACAATAATTTTTTCGTTTCTGAAAAACGCACATCAGAATTTACGGATTTAATCAGGAATGAAAGAATGACCTGGTGGGGTGAAGGTCGGATTGATACAATTGATAAATATGCTGACAATACACTGGCTCAAATGCGTGAGGCAGGATGTAAAATGATTTTTTTTGGCGCAGAAACGGGCAACGATTCTGTGCTTGCTCAAATGGATAAGGGCGGAACACAATCTGCCGCGCAGATAAAATCATTTGCCGCCCGCTTAGGCCGGTTTGATATTATTCCGGAATATTCCTTTGTGCTTGGCATGCCTGCCGAAACTCCGGAAAAAGTCATGGCGCAGATTGACTCCGACATTGCCTTCATTAAAGAGATAAAGGAAATAAATCCGGGCACTGAGATCATTATATACCTGTACAGTCCGGTTCCAACGGAAGGCTCAGAGCTATATAACAGTATTACAAAAGCCGGTTTTAAATTTCCTGAAAAGCTGGAAGACTGGCTCGAACCCCGCTGGGAGAATTTTGATAAAAGAAAAAATCCATTAACACCGTGGTTAACTCCGGAGATGGTTGATAAGATTCAAGATTTTGAAACCGTTTTGAATGCATATTATCCAACCGTTTCAGATTTTAAAATTTCTAAGCTCCAAAAGAAAGTTATGAGAACTCTTTCCGGCTATCGTTATAAGAACAATCGGTTTAAGCTTCCATTGGAACTTAAATTGTTGCAGAAATTTTGGCTGAAATACCGCCAGCCTGAGATTGAGGGATTTTACTCCGAATGAACTTAAGAGGATTGATAAGATGGATTGTGCGTCCGATTCAAGTGCCGATGGTGAAATGGTATCTGGAGAAGGAAAGGAGCTACAAGTACAATTCAATAGAGATTACCATCTTTCCTGGAATTTTTCATCCGGGTCTTTTTTTTAGCACTGAATTACTGCTTGATTTTATAAGTGAAATAAAACTTGAAGGCGTGAAAATGTTGGAACTCGGATGCGGCACGGGCACTCTTTCAGTGTTCGCGGCATCAAAGGGAGCCGTGGTAACCGCTTCGGATATCAATCCGAGGGCAATTGAAAATACAAACCATAATGCTCGCTTAAATAATGTTCAGGTAAATACGGTTCAATCAGATTTGTTTCAGGCTATATCTGACAAATTTGATCTGATCATGATCAACCCTCCTTACTATCCCAATAATCCGCGAACTGAACTGGAGGTCGCATTGATGTGCGGTGAGAATTTTGAGTATTTCACCAAATTATTTTCCCAATTGAGGAATCACATAACCGCTAATGGGAAAGTCTATATGATCCTGTCCGAAGATTGTGATATTTCAAGAATTCGAGATGAAGCGAAAAAGTCGGGGTATGGTCTGGATCAGAAACTAATAAAAAGGGTAGGGCTGGAGGACAATTTCATCTTTCGCATCAACACCTGAATCAATTAGCAACCAAGTCAGAAAGTATCGAGGTCTCCGTAGTTGCATTTGAACTGCTGGAAATCAATTGACTCATCAAACAGGAGATAGCCTACACGCCACGATTCGAAATCTGTAAAGTGTTTTGACAGCGCACTCTCGAGTTTTGTCCCCCTGGTAGTTTGAAAAAGTATTTCTGTTATTCCAAGCTTTTGACATAATCTTCTTAGGCTTTGGATGGCCTTCAACAAATCTGTTTCTTCCGAAAAGCTTACATCACCCACCATGACACCGGAAGATATTTTTATCCAAAACCTTGTTTTCTCAAGTTCAATGATCATGTTATTTGTGAAGTTTTTATACCGAAAGAAATCCTGGGAGTAGTCAACCCAAATGCCATTTCCTGAATTTGAATTCGCAAAGTCATAATCAGCTACCAGATATTTCTTAAAAGCCTTCCGTACCCATTGATCGTATCTGGGAGAGAGGAAATCTGATTTTCTAACTGCTTTGGCAACTGGCAATCCCGGCACTTTGATCAGAAAGCCTTTCATAGTGTCTCTTACGGACCAGTTCAGTTTTTTGCACGAATGAAAAGTATTCTCACTGTGGTATGCGTAAATAAATTTTGCACCATGCTCTTTCATTAATTCATAAGACCTGGTAGCTAATCTGGTATGTATTCCTTTGCCTTGATAGGCAGGTAAAGTCACCGAGTCACAAGCTTGAACGCCTAAAAATGATGTGCCGCTATTCATCATGCGTTGTGGGAGTGCGCCATAAAAACTCACTGGCTTTTCTTCGTCATAGGCAAGGAAGCAGACGTTGTTTGATCCGGTATAAGCGGTATTATATTTTCTGGTTAGGTAATCCGCTGAGACCGGCTTTTTAAAAATGGTTTCATACAAATACCGGACATCTTTGATCCGGTCATGACTAAGTCTTTCAAATCGTAATTGTTCCGTGTTCATGATTTAATAACTTCCGGTGGCAATAGAATTAAGCTGGTTAAACCATGAGATGTGAGGATTGATAGTAAGCCGGTTTCTTAAATATGGATTTTGTTCGTCTCCGTCATACAGATGTTTGCTGACCAACTGGTAAGTAAAGCCCTGCTGAATACAACATTCTACAAGTTCGGGACTATATGACCCATCTGGGAATGCTATAGAATTGATTTCTCGTTGCAGCAGGTTCTCCAGGTATTTTTTTGAAAGTGAAACTTCAGAACACGCATCCTCAAGAAGGATTTTGCCAAGGCTTGAATGGGTATATCCATGTGAGCCAATAGTGACCAGGTTTGATTGTGACAGCTTCTTAATTTCTTCATGGGATAATTGTTTCCAATATACCTCAAGGCTTTTATTTTTTTTGAAGGCCTGTTGTGCCTCTAAAAGTCTTACAACCTCTTCGATAAACTTGAGGTCCTGATCTTTGCAATATTGCTTTAGAGAAATTCCTTTATCTGAAACCAGGATTCCTTTTCTGTTTTTGGAAAATCTTAGGCCATTGATCACTAATGGCCCTGTAAATTCTAACTGACAGAGATCTACTAAATCAGGCCATAGTATGTCTGAACCATAATCCAAAATACCGGTAATAAAAAATGCTGCCGGGACCTGGTACTTTTCTAGAATCGGCAGAGCGTAAGTTAGATTGTTTGCATAGCCATCATCAAAGGTTATAGCAATATTGAAAGTGTCCTTTTTGAATTTTCCGAGAAAATAATCTTCCAGCGAAATGACGTTGAAATGATTTCTGAAATAGGCGATTTGCTTTTCAAAGTAACGCTTACTGATAAATCTGCTATTGATTTTGGTATTCCCAACTTCATCAATTCCGTGATACACTAATATTCTTGAGCCTGCTTTGGACTGCTTCATTTTCTGAATGCCGGCAGCATGAAGCAGATCATTTCCTATCCATTTTGCCTTTTGCACTATTTTCCTTTTAACCTCTTTCATTGCGAAATGATATCCTCATTTATAAGAAAATCAGCAATGACTTCCTGTCCCTTTTTATTCAGGTGCGGATCGTTATTGTAGTACATAGCTGCTCCTTCCTCCTCCTTATTTCTCAAAGTTTCCATCGGGTTCAAAATAGCTATCCCGGGCAGATTTTTTCTTAATTCCTGCGCAAACGGGTAATCGATATCGTATAGCTTCTCTTCTTTGGGAAAGACCGCACCAATCAACTTCATTCTCTCGAAGTACCTATTGTGAACCTGGGCGCAATGCGGAATCACCAATATGGCAATTCTGGTATCTGCAGGTAACGTTTTGCAGATATAACGAAATCGTTCAAGTAACGTTTTCATCTGGTGCTCCATTCCACCAAGTAGTAAAACTGCATTAGAGATCAATTCCGGCTGTGCTTTTAAATAAAGTTTTTGCCTGTCAGAATATTCATTTTGTGAGAAAGGTTTTTCCGATTGTTCAACATTTAACTCAGGTT
>CAYOYI010000012.1:14429-21469 GCA_964408105.1 uncultured Chitinophagaceae bacterium
GTCCTGACTCCTCCGGCCCTGTGATTCAGGTAGCTGAAAATATGGATCCGATCCGCAACCCACCAATAACTGTTTCGCATTATGGATAAAGTGGACCAATTCAAAGGGTGCCTGACGTCCGACAGGTCATTACCAACATAAACCTGGTAGATGAAAACATTCGGTTGGTACTTTTTTATTTTTTCTGGCAAAATGTATGATGCTTGTATAACACCGGTGCCGGGGATGGCGGCATTGATGATGTCATATTGCGGATAAATGCCTCGTAACACGTTGACATAGCTTTCCGGATTTGCTGAAAAAGAATCTCCACCGATAAGGATGGTTCTTTTTGAATCCCTTCCCGAAGGGAGAGTTGGATTCAAAGCCCGGAACTCAGATGCATAAAAATCAATGAGCTGATAGCGATAAGTTACCTCCAGTAAGGTAATAATGACAAGCAAAGACGCGACAAGTACTGTGATCTTCTGGATATTCTTGCTCATGAACTTCCCGGATTAACAAACCCAAGTTGCACTAAAATACCCGAATTTATTGCTGGGTAATCCATGATGAGGGCACGAGGGGATTGATTTGGCGAGTTTTACATCAATATCAGATTACATTTCCGGAAATTTCGCGGATTTTCTTACAGCTTATAATTACTTTGTGGCACATTGATATGAAGATCAGGGGATTTGATCCGGAACTATGTAATGATTGAAAAGAACATCCTTTTACCTTGGCTTATTAGTAGAATAGGGGTTGGCAGATTAAAAATGTTGATACCTGCATTACTTATGGCGGGTATTTTTTTTAAGCCAACGCCAGTTCATGCAGACATAGGTTGCAATGTGGTTGTTCAAAAAGACACCATCATCTGTCCCGGTGAGAGTATTTTTCTGGGCGGAGCCTGGCAAACGGAGACAGGTATTTATTATGATACTTTACCTGTTGCGCAGGGTTGCGACACCGTTTATATTACTGCACTTAATGCCGGTCCGCCAGCGGTTTTATTCTCCGAAGATTTTTCTAATACTCCCGCACCGGCATTCCCAGCGGGTTGGGCATTGTTCAATGTAGATGGTAATGCTCCGGATGCAAATGTTGGTTACGTTACGGATGCCTGGATCATCAGGGAATACTTTAGTGTCGTAGGAGATTCATTAGCCTTCAGCACTTCATGGTACAACCCGATTGGCACATCAGATGATTGGATGTTTACTCCGGCAATCAACCTTACAGTAAATAATATCTTAACCTGGAATGCATTTGCCCCGGATCCTTCTTTCCCGGATGGCTATGAAGTCAGAATTTCTACGCTGGGCCAAACCCCTGCAGATGCATTGACAAACCCGCCTTTATTTAGTATTGGTGCAGAAGGACAAGCCTGGACCTCACGGGATGTAAGCCTGTCAGATTACAACAACCAAACCGTATATATCGCTTTTAGAAATAACAGTAACGATCGTTTTCTTTTGTTGATTGATGATATCGTTGTTACCGAACCTGGTTATGCGACCTACTTTTTTCAAAAAGATACCACCATTTGTGAAGGGGGCAGCATCTTTGCCGGAGGTGCATTGCAAACTACATCAGGTGTTTATTATGATACGTTGCAAACAGTTCATGGATGTGACAGCATCTGTGAAACAACTTTAACCGTTGAAAAAAGAACTCTTTCGATTGCTCCTGATATGGCTTGTGAGTTTGAGTCGTTCAATGTAACCATTACCGGAACTTGTACGGATTTTTATACCGCTACAGGATCCTGCGGTGCAGTGAATGCAGTGCGTTTATTTGATGGCGTGAATACTCACAATGCTGTAACATTCAACGCAAACAGTGCAACCGAACTTGAAGCTTCATTTGAGGGCGCATCGCCTTCCGGTATCTATGATGTAATTGTGGAAATAAATTGCCTGGATGACTACGTATGTGATGATTGTTTCGAGATCAAACCATCAACGGTATCCGCTGAACCGGTGATGGCATGTGCCACAGAGCCGTTTAAAGTAACTATTACTGGAACATGCACAGATTTTTATACTGCAACAGCGTCTTGTGGTGCCATAACTGCCATCAAATTAATCAATGGGTCTGAGCATGTACCTGCATCAATTAATGTGATTGGTCCGGGAGAATTAGAGGCATCATTTGACGGGATATACCCTGAAGACACATTTGATATTGTTGTTGAGCGAAACTGTGCGGAGGACTATGTATGTGAAGGATGCGTCATCATTAAACCCAGTATTATTTCTGCCGATCCTGTTATGGCCTGCGTTGAAGATCCATTTACGGTAACCATTACCGGGACTTGTACGGACTTTTATACAGCAACAGCATCTTGTGGCGCCATCAGTGCCATCAAATTATTTAATGGTGCCGAGCATCTGCCCGTTTCGATCAATGTGATTGGACCAGAACAGATGGAGGCTTCATTTGATGGAATATCTCCTGCCGATACATTTGACATCATTGTAGAGCGTAATTGCGTGGATGACTACGTATGTCCGGGATGTGTCATTATAAAACCGGCAACCATATCCGTGGAACCCGTTGAGATTTGTGAGGGTGACTCGTTCAACGTGACGATCTCCGGAACCTGTACCGACTTTATCACCGGTACTGCATCATGTGGAGCGGTGAGTGCGGTTAGACTATTTGACGGAACCCACACCCATAACGCAACATCATTTAACGCTAACAGCCCATCGGAACTTGACGCGTCATTTGACGGAGTTTCTCCTTATGGACATTACGACCTTTATGTGGACAGAAATTGCAAGGACAGTTATTTCTGTGATGATTGTGTGGAAATTAAAAATTGCGATCCGTGCCTTGGAAAGAACCTTGAGGTAATTGAATTTACTTTAATGTATGAAGGTGTATTGGGTGAGATAGGTCCACTTGAAAACGGAATGGTTATAAATAAGGATACGCTTTGCCGTTTCAGTGTGCGCGCTGATGTTTGCCCGGATACTGTAGGCAGCGTAAAGTTTGTTCTAACCGGAGCGCAAAATCATACCAAAACAGAAAACATCGTTCCTTACTCGCTGTTCGGTGATGCTCCGCCTGCAAGCTATTACGTCTGGATACCGAATACGGGTAACTATACGCTGACCGCCACACCGTATAGCAAGGCAGGTGCGACCGGCACTATCGGGACACCGCTTACCTTATCATTCTCCGTAGTTGGGTCTGTCGGTAATAATTCAACTTCCTGCAGCGGAGCGCCAGATGTAGATTGCAATGGAGTACTGAATGGTGCTGCATATACTAATCAGTGCGGATTTTGCGTGGGAGGTAACACAGGATTAGGTGCCAATGCCGGAACGGATTGCAATGGCATTTGCAATGGGCCTGGGGTAATAGTTGATAATGTCTGCTGTGTCAATGGTGTTATAGATGCACTGGGAAATTGCTGCCCAAGCGGAAATGTTGATTGCTTCGGAGTTTGCAATGGTCAGGCAGCCGCTGATTGCAATGGGGTTTGTAATGGAAATGCCTTTGTTGATTCATGCGGAGTTTGTGCCGGAGGCAATACGGGTATTACGCCTAATCAATGTCAGCAAAACTGTAACCTTAGGATTGTTTCCTTTACCCTCATCAATGCAGATACTGATAACGATATTGGTCCGCTAACTAATGGTTACGTGATCAATCTCGCAGTAACGCCACGTATAAGTATTCGGGCAAATGAGTGCCAGCAACCGGTTGGAAGTGTTAAGCTGCAATGGAACGGTGGAAGCAAGACCGAAAGTATCGCTCCCTACTCAATTGCGGGCGATAACAATGGTAATTATTATCCTTGGAACGTGGGGGTTGGCTCATATATACTGACAGCCACACCTTACTCAAAAGCGGGAGCAACAGGAACAGTAGGAACAGCATTGACAGTTAACTTCCAGATCATTAATAATAATGCTCAATGTACGTCCAGTGCGGAATGTAATGACAATAATGCCTGCACCACAGACAATTGTTCAGCCGGAATTTGTACCAACGTACCTGTAAATACCAATGACGGAAATGCATGCACGGCTGACAATTGCAACCCGGCAAACGGAGTTATCAGTCACCTTGCAATCAACTGTGATGATGGAAATAGTTGTACAGACGATTCCTGCAGCACCGTTGCCGGATGCGTATATACCCCAATAATCGGGTGTTGCAATTCTAATGCAGATTGTTCCGATAATGATCCATGTACTATTGATGTATGCGACAACGGTACGTGTTTGAATTTACCGGGTGTAAATGAGCCTTCGTATCTCCATATCGTTAATCCTTCAATGGGATGGAGAAAACTTCAACTGGGTTACGGATCAAGTTTGTGGAATCCTAAACAGAATGTTACTGCCGGAGGCAACACACATATGTGCATCACGTTAAGAGATGTCAACGGCACAGCAGATTGGAGCAAGCTTCAGATAAGGCCGCAGGGGAGCAGTAGCGCGTATGTCACACTTGGCAACTACATTGGTGGCCCTGTTACTAACTGGACAACTATTTGCATTCCGCTGAGTGATTTCAACTCCACCGCTTTCACCCAGCTTTCGTTTATCGAAATACCATTTGCCTCTAATGCCGCAGCATTTGAAATAGACATCCAAAAGATCATCTTCAACGGAGGCTCTTCTTTCCTCTGGTTTGGCGATGCGCATACCAACAATACCTTTGCAGGAACGTTGAGCGCAATGCTTGTTGCAGGAAATCCCTGTGTGGTTCCGAAGCGCTCAGGCGATGAAGGGGTAGCATACGACCAGGAGAATGAAGGTAGCTTCCTGAATGCATATCCCAACCCATTTAAGGATAAAGTAACGATTGATTTCAAGTTACCCGTTGAGGAAAGAGTGAAGCTTGAATTGGTGGGCATTGATGGCCGCAGAATCGCCACGATCTTCGAGGGAACCATTGAAAGAAATAAACTTAACTCCGTTGAATTCCAATCCGGCTCTCTGGCAGATGGGATGTACTTCTACAGGCTTATCACTGAAAGCGGTGAAATCCGGAACAGAAAGTTGTTACTGGTTAGATAGCAACGTTAACTTATCATACCGATTGCTGGTAAGGATTTCTCAGGGCTGATTCATTTTAGCCTGAATGATATTCATGAACTTTTGCTTCTTTTTCCAGTCTGAAGGTTGGCTTGCCCAATACATTGCATTCTGATAGTCACCGAGGTGATAATAAGCTATTGCAATGTTGAATTTAGCTTCATCAAATACCGGATTGACATGTAAGGCCTTCAGGTAAACATCCACTGCTTTTTGATATTCTTTCTTCTCCACATAAACTGAGCCCAGGTTGTTTAGAACATGATAGTTGTAGGGGCTGCTTGTATAGGCGGATTGAAAATCAGTATATGCCTGATCGAGATTCTTTGTTTGAAATTCTGCTACCCCTTTGTACCACATAACCGGGATGGTTGTAGGATCCATATTGTAGAAAGGAGATAATGCATTTGATGTATGCTTCTTAACGTCATTCCAATTGCCCTGATTCCTTTGATAAATGGCTTTATTGGTTTCACGCTCGCCAGCGTAACGAAAGCCTCCTATAATTATATTTAGTGCCAGTAACAAAATAATGGCAGGATAAACAGATTGTGTTATCCATTTTGATGTCCAGTTCCAATTCGTTCTGAAAAAACCTTTTGTGTAGAAAACAATAAATGCAAATAGCAGCGACAGGATCAACTGATGTTCCGTCCTTTCCATCGGAAAATCGAAAAAGGACGCAATGCAATATCCGCCTAAAGCGCTTGCCACAACCAAAACCTTTATTTGCTTCGAGTGATCAGTGGATGTTCTAATGGTGTCAATGCATGCTCTTAATGCCAGATAGAAAATCCCGATAAAAAATGTTAGTCCGGCAATTCCGGTTTCGGACCAAACCCACAAGAAATCATTATGAGGTCTGACATAAAATATGTTTAGAAATTGAGCGCGGTATGAGCCTTCAAGCCCAAAGCCGGGAAACAAGATTTTCCAGCCACCTTTTCCAACTCCTGCCAGCCAATGGTGCTGGATCATCTCCATTGTTTTTTCCCAAAGCATCAACCGCTCAACTCCGGTATCAGATCCAAGGTATTTGAGTATGTTGAATCGCTGCGCGAAGTTGCTGAGATCACCTTTGCTGGCGTAGAAAATAATTGCGGCTCCAAGAATACACACGACACTAAGGGATGCCGGCAATATGAATTTTACCTGAAAGAGCCGTTTGACTTTTTCCGGGACCTTGAATAATAAATAGCTGAAAAAAATTACAACCGAAATTCCTAATGCCAGATATACTGAACGCGTTTGAAGAACAACAATGATCAAAAGTGCCAAAGCGATGCCCGGAAGAGCAAGCCACTTCCAGCGATTTTTTTCATTGATGAGAAATATAATGTTGAAAGGGATGAACTGCATTAACAGGATTGACAGAAGATTTTTATGCGATACGGTTCCACCTACCATGTACAATGTTTCATGGTTTATCCTGTAGTCACCGGTCAGGTCTGCTATTTTATAAATCGAAACGCCACAAACGATGTAGTTAAGTGCTACGATGATACGTCCGATATTGAGTTCTGTGACTTGAGGAGAATTGAACAAGGTGGCCTTCAAGACGTAGTAGGCCGCAAAAAGCAACAGAACCTTTTGCGCATCAAAAATTGCTTCAGCTTTATTCAAGCTCCAGAAAATCGAGGCAAGGCTAATCAGGTAGTAGAAAATGAACAGGGTGTCCAGCAGGTTGAGGCTAAAGTCAGTTGTTGCGCATGAAAAGGATTTTCTGAAAAAAAGCAAACCCAACAATAAGATAACAGATAAGCAAAGGAACCTTGGCACCAAAGTCGGATCCAGCAATTCATTGGACCATACAAGATTGGGTAATGCCAGTGCAAGAGCAAGGAAAATAAACAAAGACAATTGGTTCTTCACCGGTTATTAAGTTGGGTTCATGAACTTATACGGAACGGGGAAATTTTTGCTTTGACTCCATTCGTGGCTCTTTAAACCTGCCAAAGATATTGTACCTTGCCGGAGTGAGAAATCATCTTGCATTAA